>CAYGNZ010000106.1:0-2976 GCA_964351345.1 uncultured Bdellovibrionales bacterium
TTACACAAGTGGGATCTCGCGAGTGTGAAGGTTGGTGAGGTGAATGACTCAGACGGTATTGAGTTTTACTGGAATCATTACCAAGCAGCCGACATTCCCTTTCAGTTCGCAGTGGAAGGTGCAGAGAAAAAATCCTACGAGGTCGTTCAGTTCCCGCCTATGCTTAAGCGGAGCGCAAAGAATGATGATGCCGATAAGGCACGACGCAGAAAGCGGAAAATCGTCGACGAATGGAGTCTCATTCGAGAAGTCGCTCTTTCTAAAGAGCAAGGAGACGAAGACCAAGAGATTGATTGTCCGAAAGACCTTGAGGATGTTTGGCTTGACCTTATGGCTAATCCAAATCTCTGCTCTCGAGCACCGATGTATCGTTTATTTGATCAAGTGGTTGGTGCAAACACGGTCCAGAGACCTGGGGGAGACTCAGCGGTGCTCCGCGTAAGAAATCTCAATTACGGTGGTGTGACCCTGCATGAAGCAACCGCCGAAGACCAAGAGGCAGAAACATCAAAACGAGCAATCGCAGTTACGCTTGATTCCAATTCGCTCTACGTGAGTAAAGAGCCCTATCTTGGTACGGTGCAAACCGTAGCTGAGGGCATGAGAAATCTCGCGGCAGTCGGTGCACGCCCTTCCGGCCTTGCCTACTGTATGAATTTTGGCAATCCAGAGAGCTATAAAGATGTCTGTGATCTCGCTGAATCAATTCGAGGTCTGGGCGATGCGAGTCGAATTTGGGACATTCCCATTCTTTCAAAGCAGATTGCTCTTGGCCACGGAACCGAGGCAAATCCAATACTACCCACTCCCTCGGTATTGATGGCGGGAGTGCTGCCCGACTTACACAAGGCCTGCACCTCAGGCTTTAAGCACAAAGGCGATGTGATTCTATTGCTCGGCTTGACTGAAAATGAAATAGGCTGCTCGGAATACACCTCGTACGTCCATAAAAAAGTAAACAAACTCGTGCCCGACATTAACTTCGAGAAGGAAAAGCAAACTTGCGAACTCATCATTGCACTTATTGAGAAGCAGCTCCTTGCCTCTGCGCACGATCTCTCGGGCGGTGGTTTGGCTGCAGCGCTCACCGAGTCTTGCATGGGAAGACGTCGCCCAATCGGTTGCGTGTTTCATATTGATGATCAGGTATTTGATAGCCCCAATGGTCCCATTCCATTACGGCGCGATGCAGCCTTATTTAGCGAAACATCGGCAAGATTTCTTGTCAGCTGTCGGCCCGAACACGAAGAGCTTATCCGAGGCATCTGCCAAGAGTTTGATGTTCCCGTTACTGGTCGAGGACTCGTGGGAGGCGCAAACCTTCGGGTTGAGGGTGCCGCAAGTATCGAACTTCCTATTTCAACCACCTACAAACTCTGGGTGCACCGATTAGAGAGTCTGCTTGGCATGGGTGGAAACGAAACCGTAGGAATTCAGGCGGCCTAAGTTAGCCGCGGGATGAAAGCGCTGTCGCGTACGCCGAATTGATTATTCTGGAAGTCCGTACTTCTTATCGATACCAAAGAGTTGTAAATTCCCCTTGTCCGCGTACAGCTTGAGTTTGTTTCGAGAGTCCGCAATATCGAGGTTTCTTAGTGTAAGCTGCCCGATTCGGTCCTTTGGACTAAACGCTTCATTCTGCACTCGCTCCATAGAGAGATTTTCTGGAGAGTAGGAGAGGTTTGGCCCTTCGGTGTTAAGGATCGAGTAGTCATCTCCTCTTCGAAGCTCAAGCGTCACTTCACCGGTAACCGCACTCGCGACCCACTTTTGCAAACACTCGCGCAACATTAAGGCCTGAGGGTCAAACCATCTACCTTCGTAAAGAAAACGACCAAGTTTCCTCCCCATAGTGAAGTAGTTATCGAGAGTGTTCTCATTGTGAATTGCATTGACCAGACGTTCATACGCAGCGAAGAGCAACGCCATTCCTGGTGCTTCGTAGATGCCACGAGATTTCGCTTCGATGATTCGATTCTCGATTTGATCGCACATCCCAAGGCCATGACGACCACCGATTGCATTTGCTTCAAGCACGAGCTCGACTTCATCGGCAAAGGTTGCGCCGTTAATACTCACGGGCACACCTTCATGGAACCCAATTGAAACCGTCTCTGGCTTAATTTCTACCGATTGGTCCCAAAAGGCTGAACCCATAATCGGTCGAACGATCTTCATACTTTGATCGAGGTATTCCAGGGATTTTGCTTCATGCGTTGCTCCCCAAATATTAGCATCCGTTGAATAAGCCTTCTCAACAGAATCACGATACTCAAATCCTCGCGCGGCTAACCACTCACTCATCTCTTTTCTACCACCGAGTTCAGCAACAAAGGTGGCATCAAGCCATGGTTTGTAGATGCGAATATCTGGATTTACCATTAGTGAGTAACGATAAAATCGTTCGATATCATTACCCTTATAGGTAGAGCCATCACCCCAGACATTAACCCCGTCCTCTTTCATCGCGTTTACCAGCATGGTGCCGGTCACCGCCCGACCAAGAGGTGTGGTGTTGAAGTATTTCTTGCCACCGCTGGTGATATGCCAGGCGCCACACATCAGCGCGGCAAATCCCTCGCGGACAAGCTGTAAACGGCAGTCTAGTAAACGAGCTTCGGCCGCCCCATACTCAACCGCTCGCTTGGTCACATCATCGAGGTTTCGCTCATCGTATTGACCCAAATCGGCGGTATAGGCGTAGGGAATTGCACCCTTCTCTTTCATCCAAGCGATAGCCGTACAGGTATCGAGACCTCCAGAAAAAGCCAAACCAACTTTGTTTCCACTGGGTAACTCGAATAGTACTTTGCTCATTAAACTCTTTCCGTTGCTCTGCTTGTCCTTTCGCTGCTAGCTCCAGAGATACGCTCGAGAGCGAAAGGACCGTAAATACCTCGGCATCTTTATGAGGATTCCAGAAATAGTCAAGTGCTGCGGTAGATTATCCCATAAACCTAGCCTCCGAGACTGCCA
>CAYGNZ010000106.1:3031-5484 GCA_964351345.1 uncultured Bdellovibrionales bacterium
CCTGATGGGCTTTTTCCGCATCCTGAAGTGGGTATTTGTCGGCAAAATGCAGAGTCAATTTACCCTCCTGATGTAAGGCAAAGAGCTCAGCGGCTCTGCAGCGCAATTCCTCGCTAGTTTGGATGTAGTCAAAAAGCTTCGGTCGAGTGAGGAACAAAGAGCCTCCGCTTGCAAGCTCCAAGGGCGCAATTGCTGGAACCGCTCCACTGGCGTTTCCCAGACTAACCATCAAACCTCGAGGTTTCAGACAGCTCAGACTCCCAGAAAATGTCGCCTTTCCCACTGAATCATAGACAACGTCAAGTCCCTGACCCTCGGTCTCTTGCTTAATGACTTGGGCAAAATCTTGCTCGGTATAGTTAATACATTTATCAGCACCAGCGTTTAACGATAACTGCTGTTTCTCTTTCGTCGATACCGTCGTGTACACATAGGCACCTTGTAATTTTGCAAGCTGCGTAAGCAACAATCCTAAGCCACCAGCTCCGGCGTGAATCAAACAACGGTGCCCCTCGCGGAGTAAAAAAGTGCTCCTTGCTAAATAGTGTGCGGTTAACCCCTGAACCATCAAGGCACATGCTTGCTCAGCAGCAAGCTCCGGTGGGACCGGAACAATTCGTTCTGCGTCAACCGCCACCCGTTCAGCATAGCTCGCAGAGGCGTCACAAAAGGCAACCCGCTGCCCTGCTGAAAACTCTCCACTCCTCTCGCTTGCTTGCAATATTCTTCCCACCCCTTCAATCCCAGGAATGAAAGGAAGCGGTTTCTTATACAAACCGCTTCTATGGTAGGTGTCGATGAAGTTCACGCCAATTGCCTCAAGTTCAATCAGGACTTGAGAATCAGTAGGCGTAGGCTCTGCTACGTTTTCGTAAGATAGACTGGCAGGCCCGCCACAAGAATGTACTTGGATTGCTTTCATACCGCGCAAGTGTAGTTTTGTGCAGCAAAAAACTCAATATGGTAGCGCAATTCTGTTGGACGACTCGCTACCAGAGAGATTCGAGATATTTACTTAAGGCGTCAGTGCGATCTTCAAGCTCTTTCATCGCCGTGGTTATCTCTTCAAGCTCAACTGCGTTCTCAAGAATATCCCGTGCAGTTGAAAGAGAATCTTCTAGCAAGACTCTGCCGCGACCCTTGAAGCGTTTGCCCTCGGTGTTGAGTTTTACTTGAGTCATAAAGATTGCACTTTTCAGTTCACGTTTTTGCTCAGCCAAAGCATCAGCGTCCTCAATCTCGACTGGCTCCTTGCCCTGTCTCTGCTCTCGACGCTTTCGTTGTTCTTCTTCAAGTGCTTTTTCCCGGAGCAGCTTATCGATCTCGTAGTCACTCAAACCAGAGCTCGCAATAATCTCAATTCTTTGCTCTTCGCCCGTATCAAGATCTTTGGCCGATACGTTGACGATTCCTTCCGCATCGACATCAAAGGTCACGGCGATATCGGGCACTCCCCGAGGAGCGGGACGAATCCCCATCAATTCAAACCTTCCGAGCGATTTATTTGATGGCGCAAAATCCTCCTCGCCTTGAAGAACATGAATACTCACTTGAGGTTGGTTCGGCGCACTCGTCGTGAAGATTTCTGTCTTCTTCGTGGGGATAGTCGTGTTCCTTGAGATCACCGTATGCATTTGCGCACCTTGAATCTCAATTCCAAGACTGAGGCTCGTCACGTCAAGTAAGCTTACCCCTTTTACATACCCTTGCAGCAATCCTGCTTGCACCGCCGCACCAAGGGCAACCGCCTCATCGGGATCAATTGTATCAAGAGGCTCCCGACCGAATATCTCTCTCGCGGATTTTTTCACCGCGGGCATTCGAGTCATTCCTCCAACCAAAATCACATCAGTAATATCTTCCGGGGTGAGACTCGCGTCTTCCAATGCCTGAAGGCAAGGATCCTCAATACGTTTGAGCATCGGCGCGCAGAGCTCTTCGAGAATCTTCCGGTCAATGGGCACTTTCATATGCTCAAGCCCTTGTACGAAAGGTAGATTCATCTCAACCTTGGGATGGTGCGAAAGATCGTGCTTTGCTTGCTTTGCAACATCTTTGAAACGCTGCAAGACTTTTTTGTCTTTGGTCACATCACGACCGGTGACTTTTTTGAATTCTTCGATAAGATAACCAACGATGGCGAGATCGAAATCCTCTCCACCAAGATAGGTATCTCCGTTCGTCGCTTTCACATCAAAAACACCGTCTCTCAATTCAAGAATAGAGACGTCAAATGTTCCACCACCAAGGTCAAATACAGTAATCATTCGGTCCGCTTTGTTTCGCTCACGGAATGACTTTTTTACTTCTTGTTTTAAAACGTTTTTTCCATCGATGATGTTAAGACCAAAGGCCAATGCCGCTGCCGTCGGCTCATTGATGATACGCAAGACATCGAGACCGGCTAGGCGACCCGCATCTTTTGTCGCCTGTCGTTGTGAGTCGTTAAAGTG
>CAYGNZ010000106.1:5494-9612 GCA_964351345.1 uncultured Bdellovibrionales bacterium
GATGTCTTTCATTCTCACCAAAACTTGAGAACTGACTTCCTCCGGACTGGTGGGAACACCGTTGACCTCTACCCAGGCATCACCATTTTCTGCAGGAAGGATTGTATAGGGAAGCTTCTCTCTGGCTTCATCCACCTCTTCAGATTTATATTTTCTTCCGATAAGTCGCTTAACGGCAAAGATAGTATTGAGACGATTGTTTGAGGCTTGAGCTTTGGCGGGATAGCCGACAATTGGATTATTCGTCGCATCGATAGCGTAGATTGAAGGAGTAGTCGGACGACCCTCCTCATCGGAGATCACTAGTGGACGACCGTCTTTGATAAACGCTACGCAAGAATTCGACGTGCCCAGGTCAATTCCAGTTACTTTACTCATCCCCGCTTCTCTCTCCAGGCACTTGCTGTTTGTTTGCCAGATCTGCCAGCTATACAGTGTTATGCTGCGAAAGAGCGCTTTGTAACCTTGAAAGACCTGCCTCGGGAGATAAAAAAATCTGCGGTAAATAGCTGCTTTTACTAGCTATTTATATTTTCTACATATCTTGTCATTTTTATTGAAGCATAAGTACCATTTGAGCAGACCTGTGTATACGGGGGTTCCCGAATACTTCCCAAAGCATAAAAGCTAGTGAGACCCGACACTTAGCTTAATGCTGAATTTTGAAGGTTAACCATGCAGTTCAAAAACCTACGCGCTTACCACTCTGAGGCCACTGAAGAACAGGGAAACGCTATTCTTGAAATGGCGCTCGTCCTGCCCTTTATCTTGATAATTGTTGCAGCCTCAGTGGATCTGGGCCGAGCCCTCAATCAGTATATATCTGTCACGAGAGTAGTATATGAAGCGACTCGTTACGCGGCATCGGTTCCAAGCCTAGAGACTGGCACGGTGCAGCTTACAGACTCCAACATTCCGGCAGGCCATGCCGCAATTCAGCAGAGAGTTCGTGTATTGCTCCAATCAACTGATGCACTCGATTTCAATGATATCACCAAGCTTGAGACCACCTTGAGTGATAATGCCGGAAAGCTGGAGGTGCACGTTGATATAGACTTTGCGTTCAACGCTCTATTTAACGAATTTACCATGTTAAATGTCCAAGGTTCTTCAAGAGCTACCGGACCGTATTTATTTATAGGCAACTAAAAACACCTAAAACAAAGCAAAAATTCCGAACTCTGTGGTAGTAATGATGTGGAGATGCAGGGTAAGAGTCGGTAAGAACAATATGTTTCGCGCGAGATTTTTGTGCGTTATTCTTGAGGCTCTATAATCAAAAGGTTACTACCCGCATGAAACCACTTTCCATTTTTACTGCTTGTACCCCTACTCGTGAGGAGAGGCAGTGCTCTGAAGTTGAAAAAGGCGCAACTATTGTCGAGTTTGCGATAGTTATTCCGATTTTACTGCTGGTAATCCTCGCACTCTTTGATTTCGTGCGATACCTCACTATTCAGGGCATCTTAAACAGTGCTGCAAATCGTGCAGTCTCTTTAGCCTCAGTGGTTGAAGATTTAGATACAGACTGTATCAGACTGCCAGCACCGCAACGTGCCACCTGTGGAGCTCGTCGCGAAGTGGCGATTAGAAAAGTGCTCACCGCCGCACGAGATCTCCCACTCGCTACAATGCTTGGCACTGATATTCAAAACGACGCTGCCTATCTAATTAGTCCCACTGTTGATGGCTCTACTGATCCAGTGCAACAGCCTGCAATCGAGTTCGTGCTCTCACGCGCTGAAGACCTAAGAGCGTATATTTCGGATGGCACCGACGATGCCACCTCAACTCAATTGACGTTTAATTCCGAAACGCCAACAAACCAAGCGTTAAGCGACCTCTTAGAAAACATTCCTCTCGAAGTAAGAATTCGAGCGCGGATGAATACATTCTTGCCGATGTTTGGCGAATTTGAAGTACAGGGCCATGCGGCTGGATTTCGTGAGCCACGCTTTCTTACCTCATTTCCCGCAAGATTGGACTGTAACGGACGACCTATCGGGCCTGGAGACACAGAACCTGTAGATTGCCCCTGTAGTTCAGACCCGAACAACCCTGATCTTGTGCAGGGACCGGGAGGCTGCCTCTGTAACGTGAGTGCAGGGCTGGTTGGACAAGATATTAACGGCACATTCACCTGTGTCTGCGAGGACCCAGATTTAATAAAAGACGGAAATGGCAATTGCATCTGTCCATACACCAACGCTCAGGAGGCTGGCTGCGGACCTAATCAGGTTTATAACCCCGACACCTGCGGCTGCGATGACTGTCCGCAATTGCAGACAAGCGGTGATGGAATCGCCTGCACATGCCCATTTGCAACACCGGAGGAAGCAGGCTGTGCTGAAGGCCAGGTCTTTGAACCCGGCACCTGTCGCTGCAAGGATTGCCCGTATTTGCAAGAGGCCGACGACTCAGGCTTGGCCTGCGAGTGCCCTTACACCAGTGCAGAGCAGGCAGAATGCGCAGATGATGAGATATTTAACCCCGTCAACTGCACCTGCAATAGATGTCCTAATGAACAGGTTCCGAACGGAGATCGCGATGGTTGTGAATGCCCAAGCGATTATCTTACGAACAACGATTGCGGGCCAGGAGCGCGAGTCGACGTAGACAAGTGTCGTTGTGTGAACTGTCGGGGAAATCAAACCGTTACACCGGACGGACTTGATTGTGAATGCACCATTGATTCTTGTCGCCCAGATCAAGTTCTAGATTCACAACGATGTCAGTGTAATGACTGCCCGCCACCTCGGGAAGTTGTCAATGGAAGATGCAAATGCACATTGGACCCCAATACGTGCTATGCGAATCAGGAGACCTTCAGTTCTCGGCGTTGTGAATGCATACCATGTCCCGGAAATCAGGTCCTTAACGGTACTCGATGCGAGTGCCCAGATTTCCAGTGCTTAGGTGGAACCGCCAACAACACGCAGTGTAGTTGCTCTTGCCCCTCTGGTGAGGTCCTTATCAACGGGATTGCTTGTGGACCAACGGAGTGTCAATTCACAACTTGTATTATCGGACCGGGTGGAGCCTCGATTCCTGAGTAGGAGAGAAATGATGTTGCGGAAACACGAGTGTTACTCAGTTCAGGACTGCGTGCGTCAAGAGCAGGGAGCGGTGATACCGCTCGTTGCGCTTTTAACGACCGTATTTGTTATCTTCGCTGCGATTGTAATCGATTTGAATCTACTCGCATCTTCCCGCGAACAGACTCAGCATTATGCTCGACTTGCTGCCTTAGCCGCGATAAACGCCCATTTCTCCAGTCCAGCAACTACCATTCAAGGACAGCTCGCTGACGCCCTCGCCGCGGCCCAAGCCGTGTCCGATTCGAATGTGATTCTTTCCGACCAAAGTGGACCGACCTCGCAAGCGCAAATGAGTATTCCTGGTGGTGGCGTGGGTGCAGTGCTCACTCCTGGAGTTTGGTATTTTGAAGATGATGGCAGTGGCACGGTTTGTCTGGGTGACGGCGATGACAACTTACCACCCTGCTTCAAAGAAACAGATCTCTCTGCGACCGATCCAAAAGTCACAGCGTACCGGATCAATGGGGCACTCTATCAGGGTATTACCACCGCGATTGCTCGACGACTGTACTTCTTACGTAACGATGTCTTCGACGTCGAGGTAGAAGCGGTGGCATCGGTGATTCCGCGCCATGGATGCTTTATTATTGACCTCTCTGGTTCGATGATTCGTGACACCCATCCTCGAAAACGTACAGACGAGCAGCAAAATGACGCGCTCACGGGGCGTGGTAGGGAATTCGCTTTTATACTTGAGTCTGAGAACGCAAATACTCCCGAGGACTTTTACCACACTGAGCACTACAACTATCTTTGTACTGGACAATTTTTTCCTAATGAAAAAAGCACTCCTCCCCCCATTCCGGCAAGCTGCACCGCCCAAGCTCGACCCACGACAATTGCGGAGTGGGATGCCTTTTTAGCCCCGTACGGGCGCACCTTCGGAACTCTTACCGAACTAGAACGAAGACGAATTCATTTCCACGACGACTACGTCAAAAAGAAGACCTTTGGTAATCGCCATTGGGATGACAATCCGCTCTGGCAGACCCTACATCCTGATCCCTCTAGTGATCCAAA
>CAYGNZ010000107.1:0-3525 GCA_964351345.1 uncultured Bdellovibrionales bacterium
ACAAAAAGTAACTCAATTGAAGAATCAAAAAAGCGCTCACTGGTATCAAGCATTAGGGCGGAGGAGAGTCCTGAACCTATTTCTACGATACGCTTGGGGCGAAGATGTCGAATCATCGAAAAAAGAATTACGGCATCCGCGTGACAAAACACGCCGTTATCGTAATGGTACCTCGTATCTCCGCTTGCATGCTCTGGGAAGGGTAAGTCCTGGTAGAAGGCTTTAAAATTTTCCAAAAGAGTTAACTGCTGAGTGACGTTGAGCTCGACTCCCGAAAGTTGATCGTCCTTTCTTGGCGAATCAGCGCGCCGCTGTTCTGCGCTGAGCAGGGGAGAATAGTAGTGCCCCGGCGGGAAGCGAGGAGGATTCCGGATGCACTGAAAAAGAGTAGTACAATACTCTCGCCAACTTTGCTTCATCACTACCTAAAATTAAAATACTAAAACTATCAACAAACTTCCCCACAGTATTTCACTCGGCCCAGCTCTTTACCATGTACATCGTCTGGCCTACTATACGGAGCACAAAATAACTTCGACTTTTTTTGATTGAAAGTCTCATCTGTTCCCATTTTGTTGAGTTTTCGCGGTCTTCCGCGCTTCGCTGCTTATTCACTTCGCACCTATTCTATTTCTGCGGCCTGGCGAGGAGCTGGCCTCGAGACGGTGCTTAGTTCGCAAAAGGCTCAACGTGAGCGGCACGCTTGAGAAATGGGACTAATGACAATGATTGAATGAAACATTTTCCTGCGGCGACAAAATGAACGGTTTAGCGATAGTAAGCGTATTTGATAAAACTGGACTTGATTCCTTCGTAAAAGGTCTCGCCGAACTCGGGCTGGGCATACTCTCGACAGGAGGGACGGCGAAGTATCTTAAAGAGAATAGTATTGAAGTCCGTTCTATCAGCGACTACACCGGACATCCTGAAATACTTGACGGTAGAGTTAAGACGCTACATCCGAAAGTACACGGAGGTATTTTAGCACGACGTAATCTCGAGGGAGATATTGCTCAGCTAAAAGAGAACGAGATAACTCCGATTGATTTTGTCGTGGTTAATCTCTATCCGTTTATTCACAAAGTTCGTGAAATCGAAGCAGCAGGTACTGTTGATCACGAACGCCTTGTTGAGTCTATCGATATTGGTGGCCCGACCATGATACGAGCAGCAGCAAAAAATGCTGAGTTCGTTGTGCCAGTCTGCGATCCGAGCGATTACCAGCCAATTCTTGATGAATTAAAAAGTAGTGGGAAGGTTTCCTCTGAGACACGTCAGCGCCTTGCGGCGAAGGTGTTTACGATGATGAGTTCATATGACGGTGCTATCGCACGCTACTACTCTTTAGGCGAGAAGCTCCTTGATGAAGATGGTAAGCCAAAGTGTCTTGCACCGGTAGAGAGTTACACCTTAATTGAGCAGCAAGCGTTGCGATACGGTGAGAATCCGCATCAGTCTGCGGGCCTCTATCGTCAATTTTCGTGGAGTGATGGCGATACCAGTTCCTGGTGGGAGCAACTCCAAGGTAAAGAAATCTCCTATAACAATCTCTTAGACATGCAAGGTGCTCTCGATGTCTTTTTGGAGCTCTACGACGGTTTGAAAGATGAACATGCCGCAGTGGTAATAAAGCATTCAAACCCTTGCGGGGCAGCGATTCGACCAACTGGCTTAGAGGCTTTTACGGTAGCGAGAGATTGCGATCCAATTAGCGCATTTGGTGGAATTATCGCGATAAGTGGAGTGGTTGATGCTGATATTGCCAACTCCGTGCTCGAAGGTTTTGTCGAAGTGATGCTCGTTGAAGAGCTGACCGATGAGGCGGCAGCAATTTTTGCGAAAAAGAAGAATGTCCGTGTATTGAAATGCGATTTCAAACAATATTTAGAACAGCGGAAGCGAGGCGGACTCTCGATTCGAAATTCCTTCGGGGATTATTTAATTCAGACTACGGATTCCAGGATTAATTTGCCGACGGTAGAGAATGTCGTTTCCGGTGAGAGTCCAGACGAGCAGTTGATGAAGGATGCGATTTTTGCTTGGAAGGTTTGCAAGCACGTAAAATCGAATGCGATTATCATTGTGAAGGATTCTGCGGCTATCGGAATAGGGGCAGGTCAAATGAGCCGAGTCGACGCAGCAAAGCTCGCCATTCAACGAGCAAAATTTCACGGTCACGATCCAAAAGGTGGGGTTTCTGCAAGTGATGCCTTTTTGCCATTCTCGGATACTCTTGAAATTCTTAACGATGCCGGAGTGACAAGTTTGGTTCAGCCTGGTGGATCAATAAAAGACAAAGACGTGATTGCATCTGCGGAGTCTCGCGGCGTGACAATGATTCTCACCGGCGAACGACATTTTAGACATTAGTATTTCTTTTGTTGAGTAATACATTCGAACAAAGGACAAGTTTGTCCGTAGGGAATTAGGTATGAAAGTTTTAGTTGTTGGTGGCGGTGGACGTGAGCATGCAATTGCTTGGAAAGTAAAGAAGAGTTCACAACTCAAAGAGCTATATTGCGCGCCCGGAAACGCAGGTACTTCAAGCATTGCTACAAACATCGATATCTCCCCCAAGAATCTCGGGGCTTTAGCCGTTTGGGCTGTTGAGCACGAAATCGATCTCACGATTGTAGGACCGGAAGCGCCACTTGCTGATGGCATCGTTGATGTGTTCACCGAACATGGGCTAAGAATTTTTGGTCCCACCAAACAAGCTGCCCAGCTTGAATCCTCCAAAGCCTTTGCCAAAGAAGTAATGCAACGAGCTGGAGTCCCGACACCCGCGGCGAAGATATTCTCCGAGTTTGAAGCGGCGAACACTTACCTCGAAGAGGTTGGAGCGCCAGTCGTGATCAAGGCTGATGGGCTTGCTGCGGGAAAAGGTGTGACCGTGGCGATGAATATCGAGGACGCAAAAGCTGCACTTGAGGAGTGTTTGCTTGAGAAGCGTTTTGGTTCCTCAGGACAGCAAGTAGTTATCGAAGAATTCATCGATGGGAAAGAAGCCTCAGTAATGGCGATTATCGCAGGCGATACTATTCTTCCTCTCGTAGTCAGCCAGGATTATAAGCGACTAGGTGATGGAGATAGTGGTCCAAACACAGGCGGAATGGGAGCAATTTCCCCAACTCCGGTCGTGGAAGATTCTCAAGTTGAGTCCCTCGTCGATCAGATTTTTGTGCCTGTCATTAAGGAGCTTCGCGCCCGAAATATTGACTACCTTGGATTTCTCTATGCGGGAGTAATTGTGAATGCTCAAGGTGAGGCGAAGGTACTAGAATTCAATTGTCGTCTTGGTGACCCAGAAACCCAAGTCTTACTTCCTCGACTCCAGAGTGATTTGCTTGAAGTTCTTGATGCTGCCGTGAAAGGCACACTTTCAGCTCAAGAGCTCACGTGGAGAAGTGATGCCGCAGCAACCGTGGTTGCAAGTTCACGCGGATATCCCGCGGAGTGCGATGATGGCAAGACTATCTCTGGAATATTTGAGGAAGAGCAAGACACGATAGTCTTTCAAGCCGG
>CAYGNZ010000107.1:3625-6585 GCA_964351345.1 uncultured Bdellovibrionales bacterium
CTTGTTAAAAAGGGAGCAAGAACGTTTTGTCTGAGAATGATACTTCATCAGCGGTAGTCGGAATTGTTATGGGAAGTGCCAGCGACGCAGAGGTAATGAAGCTCTGTCGTAACGTGCTTGAAGAGTTTGGCATTTCAAGTGAGATGAGAGTGATGTCAGCACATCGCACTCCTGAACAGGCAATCGCATGGGTTTCCAGTGCTGAAGCAAGCGGGAAAAAAGTCCTCATCGCAGCAGCCGGACTTGCCGCACATCTTGCCGGAGTGAGTGCTGCGCACACCAACCTTCCTGTCATCGGTGTCCCTATGGGAGGCGGACCGCTACAGGGATTTGATGCGCTGCTTTCAACAGTGCAAATGCCCAAGGGAACACCGGTAGGAACCGTCGGGGTCGGAAAAGCTGGAGCAGTAAACGCCGCATTGTTCGCGGTTCGCATTCTCGCTCTTAGTGATGCGTCTTTGCGGGACAAGCTCGACGCCTTTGGCAAAAAGCAAGTAGAGGAAGTGCTCGCAAGCGACAAAGCGCTTCGAGATTCACTTTCCTAGCGCTGTCCCAATGTCACCAACACCCACCCCGAGAACTGTTTCTGCCATAGAGGCGGGAGAACAGTTGCGGGGTGGTGCCGTTGTTGCTTTTCCCACCGAGACGTTTTACGGCCTCGCGGCAATACCCTCTTGTGCAGCGGCAGTTGATCTCCTTTGCGAAATGAAAGGCCGAGAGCTTGGCGCCGGCATTCCCCTCATTGCATCATCAAGTGCTGCGATTGAAGCCTTAATTGATGCCGAAGAGCCGGGTGTTCGTGCAAGGAGAGAAGCGCTTCAGCAAGAGTTTTGGCCGGGGCCGCTCACTATCGTATGCAGTGCAGCGCGGGCGGTAGGAGAGATTCATCAAAGTGTTTTTGGCCCAGACGCGACACTTGCCTTTCGAATTTCCTCCCGATGTGAGGCACACAGTCTTGCGGAGTATGCAGGGGGAGTTATCACTGCCACAAGCGCGAATCGAAGGGGAGAGCCTCCATCAGAAGAAAGCGCGGATGTTGCCCGCTACTTTCCGGAACTTTGCATCATGGCTGAGAGCGAAGCCTTTACTCCCCATACGCTGCCCTCTACTATCATTGATGTGAGAAGCGCAGAGTTTCGAATTTTAAGAGCCGGAGCTATTCCCGCTGAGGCTGTAGAGGCGCTTTTCACCCGCTAATTCCTCCCTAAATCGCAGCAGGATTGCTGGGAAATATCTGCTCCGAAAGCTCAGCAAGAGCTATCTAAATGAAACTACTCCTGTCTCAAGTTCGTCGTAATAATAGTAATTAATTACAGACACTTAGGTTTTGAGCGCTGCAGCGCAATCCGAGAAGATGATTCGTTTACCCTGCACATTACCCAAAGCTTTGCGAAATGCGCTCGCGCCTGCGCTTGAAACCTCAGATCTCGATACCGCTTTTTCTCGCTCGTCTGCTGCGATTATGGGGCTTTTTTCCGCAAAGAAAGCGGTTTGTGTTTTGGAATATAAGACCGAAGAGGGTATCCAACGCCTCGCGCATATCCTCGGCAAAGACTTCCGTTACACCGAGTCTGAAGAGCAGATGATTCTCAATGGAATCCTCGAGTGTGGCATGCATAGTCAACTGCTACAGGTGTTGGGGCAGAAGCTCGCTTCAGTTTCCTACAGTGCCTTTAGCTGGCCTTTTCGACGGGTGGAGATGCGGAGTAAGGAGGCAGAGAAATCATTTGTCCTGCCCCAGGAGTATAGCCTTTTTCTGCCGTTCTCTTCTCGGCAAGTCGTCTCAAGTGAGGAAGAGTATCTATTTGAAGGATATGTTGGCCTGTTGTTCACCGAGTTTCCAAAACTCAGCGAACTAGAAATACAGCTCATCGTTACCTTACCTGATCTACTCTCTGATATCGTGCGTAGCTATCTCGATTTGCAACACGAGCTTGATAATGACTCTCTTCCACTGTTCGCTCATGATATGAAGCGCGACATCCTGATAAATCGGGAGTTCCTTAGAGTGGCAGAGGAGAGCAGTGGGAGTAAGTCTGCAAAGGCATTGGCTGGTATTAAGCGCTCACTACTTCGCATGCTGGGTGAAACAAATGCCGTGCTGTTAAATGCCAAGGAAGAGCGGAGCGGTCTTAGCGTTTCGCCAGTCCCGATTGATATCAACGAGCTTGTGCAAGACGTGGTTGAAGAAATCAAGCCTCTTTTTGCGCATGCCAATGTAAAGCTACGAGTTGAACTTGCCGGGTATCTCAATCCGCTCCTAATTGATCCCGCAGTATTCCCTGCAGCACTTTTTAACCTAATGGATAATGCACTGAAGTATTCTGATCCCGGAAGCGAAGTAGTTGTCTGCACGAAGCTCTCGCCTCATGATCGATGTTTGCTTGAGGTTCTCGACAGTGCGCGTCCTATCGCTCATGATGAGAGAGAGCTGATTTTTGAAAAGCGGAGACGAGGTAAAAATGCTGAAGGGACTTCAGGGTCTGGTTATGGTCTGTATTTAGCGAAAAAAATCGCGGAGGCTCATGGCGCGAGTCTTCGCCTCGAAGAGAGCGTTGGGGCTACCAAGCGTTTTGTAATAGAATTTCCTTCAATGCAGGCTGCTCCTGTAATTGAAGATGAGTCACTAGGAATGTAAGGAGAGGCGTGAGCGATATCCCATCATCAGCACCCAAACCTGAGAGCATAGCCTCTCGTGGATTAGAGGCTGCCTTGAAACGTTTGAAGCTCGCTGACGCCGAGCAAATAACGGCTGCACGAGCAAAAGCAGGTAATCGCAAACTTCTTAGCGCTTTGGCACATCAGCAAGTCATTGATCAGACCCTCGTCATTGAATTACTCGCCAAAGATCTTGGTATTCCCACTCTCCCGAGCCTAGGAAAAAATCCCTTACAGAAAAAAGATTACGCCTCTCTCATGCAGAAAATCGAAGCGGATTTTCTCTATCTTCACCGATGTTT
>CAYGNZ010000107.1:6685-8043 GCA_964351345.1 uncultured Bdellovibrionales bacterium
AGCAGTCTCGAAGTGAGATTTCGAGTTGATGGTGTGATGATCCCTCATCTGAGCATTCCCAAAAGACTCCAGCCGTACACGATCACACGGATAAAGCTGCTTAGCGGGATGAATATTACCGAGAGAAGAAGACCACAAGACGGGCGATTTAGAATTCGCGCAGGCGCTTCCGAAACAGCAGATATCCGCGCCTCCTCAGTACCCTCCTCTCACGGTGAATCGCTGGTACTACGAATTTTACGGGCAAACGTCGAGAACTTAAATCTGAACAAACTTGGCCTCGATGAGGAAACTCGGAAACGATTCGAAGATGTACTCACTCTTCGAGATAGAATGGTGGTAGTAACTGGTCCGACGGGTTCTGGAAAATCTACGACACTGTATTCGGCCCTCTACCACGTAAAGCAAGGAACTTCGAATATTATTACTGTTGAAGATCCCGTTGAGTATAGAATCGAAGGAATTACACAAATTCAAGTTGATACCAATGTCGGGATGACCTTCGCCAGTGGTCTGCGTTCCGTGCTCAGACAAGACCCCGATATTATTCTCGTCGGTGAAATTCGCGATCTCGAAACAGCGCAAGTAGCCTTTCAGGCAGCGCAAACTGGGCATCTTGTGCTTTCAACCCTGCACACAAACAGCGCGGCTTCTGCCGTGATTCGCTTAGTGGATCTTGGGTTGGAGCCCTTTGTAATCGCACCCTCCTTAGGTGCTGTGCTCGCGCAGCGCTTGGTCCGAACTCTTTGTGAAGAGTGCAAGGCACCGCTTGATGAAGCAGCGAAGAAAGCTCTTGAAGAGGAGGGGATAGATGCATCTCAGGCTTGCAGCGCGAAAGGTTGTGAAGAGTGTGGGTTCAACGGCTATCGCGGACGGCAGGGAGTATACTCTCTAATCGTGGTGGATAAAACTATTCGAGAACTAATTCGCAATGGCGCCTCAGACTACGAAATTGAGGCGGCGGCGACGGCTGCGGGCACGCGCAGCATGCATCAATCAGGGCTTGATTTAGTTGAGCAAGGCCTCACTACGATGGAGGAGGTTCAGCGAGTATTAGGAAAAGCAGAGCAGCATCATTCTTCCTCCTCAGAATCACGACTACCTAGCAAGGTGGAATTGACCCTCGCTGATGCTGCTGACGAGGATGTCTCTCATACTGAGCAGCCGCGCGAGAAGCAAGCGATACTCGAAATTGATACTGTTGAAGATCTGGCGAATTCTTTCGCTGAAAGCGCGGAAGAAGCCGTCGAAGATTTTGACTTTGAGTCAGCGATTGAGGAAGCAGAGGCCGCTGCTGGCAAGTCAGGCTCGATTGCCGACCTGGCCGCTTCGTATAAGATTACCGAAACGATTGCGGA
>CAYGNZ010000107.1:8143-9598 GCA_964351345.1 uncultured Bdellovibrionales bacterium
GGAGCAAATGACTTTGTCAGCAAAGGCTCTTCACCGGCAGTAGTAATTGCCCGAATTAAGCGTCTGCTCGGATAATTGCGATTTGGCTAGTTTTTTTGCCTCCAAACAGCCTAAGAAAAAAGAAATGTCTTCTAAGACCGGCATTTTTCCTCTAAGCCCCTCAAGATAAAGCACTTTTCTTCCCCAGAGAATGTATCATCTTCAACGCTTGATTCCATAACTATACTAGAGCCTTAGGTCTAAGTTGGAGAGATCTAGGGAGAAGGGGTTTGGCTACTTTTTTTAGAAGAGGTTTATGGCAAGGGGCGTAGAGAAAGTTCAAGTCTCTGGAGAGGAGCTTGAGGTAGAGATTGATGCGACCACGGATCAACAACATGTGACCGTGTGTGGTATCAAAATTCGGCTAGCAAGACCCTACGTTCTTGATTTCGAATGGATTGGGAACAAGAAAGTTCTCAATCAACTTCGTGCATCCTGGCACTGTACGCACGAAAAAGAAAAACCAATGAACCCACGACTTGTGGGAAAGCCCGGAGTAGGGAAAACCGCTCTCGGTTACGCAGCGGGTAAAAGCATTGGCCTTCCTTGTTACTTCTTCCAGGGTACTGCTGATACGCGGCCAAACGATTTGTTGATCAACCCTCTTGTGGTTGAGACATCCAAAGACGAATCAAAAGTAGAATACATCGCAAGCACGGTGATTTCAGCGATGATTGTTGGCGGAGTATGTATTCTTGACGAAGGAAACCGGATGCAGGAGAAAGCCTGGGCCTCACTTGCTCCCCTGCTTGATTCACGTCGCTATATCGAATCAATATCTGTTGGATTATTGTTAAAAGCTCATCCGAACTTTCGTTTCGTTGCGACAATGAACGATGATGCTTCATGTTTCGACTTGCCTGAGTATATTCAGTCTCGGCTTCACCCCTATATCGGCTTAGATTTTCCAGATCGTTCTGAGGAGCGAAAAATTTTAGAAGTGAACCTTCCCCATACCGATCCGACCGTACTCGACTACGTCGCGGATTTCTTGGAAGTGGCAAGAAAGGAAGGGGAGGACTACACACCACGTGATGGAATTCACATTGGGAACTACGCGGGAAAGCTCTGCGAGTATGAGGAGATGAATGGTCGCGATTTAGACCCTGGGGATGCGGTGGTTACAGCCGTTGAGCAAATACTTGGAATTCGTCAGGCGCGATTCATGAAGCAGATCCTCTGGAGAGAGCGCGCAGCCTAGACCTTATTCCTAAATTCCGCCTCAATTTGCCAAGTAATCTTCGGTTTTTGCCGAGGTTACAGATTGGGCTCGAGTACACAGATCGAGCCGGGCCGAGCTGTGCCTGTAAACGTCTGAGGTTGTTGAAGTATTATGACTGAGTCAAGCCGTTCCCCATACCGCAGAGAGCCTCGAGCGCTCGCTCCGCGGCTCCGATAGTTCGCATGCAGTGATGT
>CAYGNZ010000108.1:0-9590 GCA_964351345.1 uncultured Bdellovibrionales bacterium
TCTGAGCGAATCATTTCGACAAATATATCCGCGGCTCGAAAGAACACTCTGTTCTTTCGTTTGATAATACCGAGTGGCCGTTTCAGTCCCGGTCGGGGTAAGGGCAAGGAGCAAAGGCTTCCCATACTCTCCTCAGTAGCAATCGTCGGGGCCGGCACAATCGCAACACCCTGACCAATCTCTACCGCCCGTTTAATTGTTTCGACATTGTCGAATTCGAGCACGACTTCTGGTTCAACGTGGTGCCGCTTTAAAAAACGATCTATTTCTCGTCGAATCATTAAATCTGAATCAAAGCCGATAAACTTTTGCCCCTCCAGGTCTTGAAAGCTTAAACTTGTTTTTTTTGCCAATGCGGTTCCAGGGGCGCAGATAAAGCGCATATCCTCATCGCGCCAAGGAGTAGATGAGAGCTCATGTCGAAGTCGGGGGTAGGACACTATTCCTAATTCAACATCATCATTGAGTACACTTTCATACACTTTATGGGGATGAAGAAATGACAATCGAACGGCACAATTCGGATGGCTCTGGGTGAAACGCTGCACCACTCTTGAGATCTCAGCAAGCCCCGCAGAGTAGATTGCTGCTACTCGCACCGTGCCGCTAATCTCCCCCTGAAGGGTTTGCACTTCGTGCTCAATACTAAAGTAGCGCTCGACTAACTCCTGACAACCCTCGTAGTAGACGGTTCCCTCGTGAGTGAGCTGGAATGGTCGCTTGCTTCTATCGATTAGTTGCACACCGAGTTTCTTCTCAAGTTGCGCCACTGTCTGACTGACTGCTGCTTGAGTAATCTGGTTCTGCACAGCGGCATCAGAGAAACTTCGCAGTCGAACTACGTCACAGAAAATCTTGAGTGCTGAGGTGTTCATCCCCCGGAAAATAACATAGGAAATGCTTATATCCAAACAAATTTGTGATAATTAACGCTTATACTGCTCCACGTTTTATTTAACTCCGAGCATTTCGGGACTGCGAAGGTTCAAACTTCGCTCCAGGCTTTGGCGTACTTCAGCGAGCGGAATTTCAGAGTGAAGTTGTCGCACAATCTCCTTCGCATCGATAAACCACCAAGCCTGGTCGGGATCTCTAAGGGATAAGCGCCCAACCGCTCCAGAAGTTGTTTTACGTTGAAGTCCTCCGCGTCGAGCCCAGCGACTCGCTCGGTCGCAAGCCTTATGCTCAGTTACTATTGGAACTTGCGGGGGCTCAGCGCTGAGGCTGAATTCCTCGGCGAGAAGGTCGAAAAGTTGCCAGGCTCTTTGATGACGAAGCTCAGCACCTTGCGCGCTTCGCCATCGCCGCTTTTTCCAAACCTCTAGATTCCCCAGCACCGCGAGACGACTTGGTTCATGATCACAAAACCAGCAAACCTCAGGTATTGAAGAGAAAAAATTCGTCCGCAAGAGAGACAGCACGCTAAGCCCTAAAATCCCGCCACACAATTCGCTTTCAGCGGGGTCGACTTCGCCAAGATAGGCCATTGTTTTAATGTACGGCCGAACACTGCTGCTTACCTGAGGTGGAATACGAAGAATACAAGCGCAGCCGGCCTCAATTCCTTCTGAACTGCCATCGGACACTAAATGGATCATGGTTCTGTATTGCACGCTTAAGCCCTGGGGTCACCTCAAGGATGTGCAAAACTAAGAAGTTGCCGTTTTACAAGATGCGCTCGCAACCGCTATGCTCTTAGCTGAGGCGCAAGTCTTCTCCAAATGCAATGCTTCAGTTCTCTTGCCGACAATTCAAACTCCATGACGAGCACCACTTGGTTTCCAGTTTCATCTCATCGCCAAGGCACCTTTTGCTTCTTCTCGTTAATTAACTCGCTACGTTGTATTCCGCTTCTTCTCTCTCTCCTGCTCATTCACGGCGTTTTTCAGCATGCCTTTGCCGAAGACATCTCCCTGAATCTCTCCGTTGAAGCCTCAGGCAACCTCGTCCGTGTGGAAGTTGAAAGTGTCGGAAGAGATGCAGCGAGCAATCTCTGGGTTGAAGTCGAACTGGTGGGCAATACGTACGTCAGCACCGCGGAGGAAAAACTTCCAACACAACAAACGGTAGAGAAAGTTTTTGAAATCAAAGTACCGCAAGGCATCGGCACCTACCCGCTTTACACCACTATTTTTTACGAAAACGAAGGCGCGCAACTGAGTATCGTTGATGTGGGGACTTTCACCGTAGGTAACCCCGAGAGTAGCGAGGCAAACATTGATTTACGCATCCCCTCGTTTGACTTGCGTCTTGAAGAGAAAATAAGCGTCTACTCCTCAGGTGCGACAAACTTTCGGCTAGTAACTCCTGAAGAAATTCAAGTTGAAGCGACACGCGAGCTTGTCAGTGGTCGAGAATATCTTTTTCGCAGCAAGTATCCTCAATTCAATCTCAGCTCGCCCTATTTCGCAGTTTTAGAGAGCGTGACACCGAGTGGCCACGCTGAAGTTCGAATCGCAAAAGCTCGCATATCAAGTATCCGAGTGATTAAGGAACTCTCCGTCTTTAGCGTTTCATTTCTCTTCGGAGCTCTTCTCGTGAGCATTCCCTGCATGCTGTATTTCGCTCGACGATACTACCGAGATACGGACGCTCGAATTTTCATTACCTTGAGTAGAGGAGCTTTCGGTGTGTTCGTTTGCTCGTTCTTCCTCCTGCTTTTCCGCCTCGGATACCTTATCCCTGAGTACCTACTCCCGTATCTTCCCACAGAATTGCCTGAAGCAAGCTTGGGTGGACGATTTTTCCGATTTTGCAAGCACCTACTGCTTGCCTTCCATTTTGACGGCAAAGACTACGACTATTTCGCGGAGTATATTGCCGATCCACTCTATTTCTACATGCTAATCGGCAATTTCTTTGTTCTCCACTTCCTCAGTAAGCCGCAAGTGGAAAACGACAAGTACTGGCACTTGATGAAGAGCGGCTTTTCACTCTTCCGCCTGCGGCTTGACCCTTCAGAGCCCCCTGCGCGCTTGATATACTGGAGTCCCCTCGCACGGGTCGCTCTTTTGGCTCTACTCGTCAAAGCCTTCTATCTACCGCTTCTAACGAGCTGGACGATTAATAATATTTTTCATCAAATGTATCTCACGGAAGGTCTAGAGAGTAGCTGGGAGATGAATCTGCTCGGATTTCGTAAAATTCACGAGTATCTGATGGCATTACTACTCCTAGTTGATGTCGCAATTTTTGCAGCAGGATATCTCAGCGAACTCCCGCAACTCAAAAACCGAATAAAATCAGTAGAACCAACTCTCCTCGGCTGGACGGTTTGCCTAATTTGCTATCCGCCGTTTAACGCGTTTTTTGAAAATTTCAATACTTCGCTTGCAGGTAATTGGCAGGCAGCGAGTGAAGGATGGCAGCGGTTGGCCATGATGATTACCTTATTTCTCTGGACAATATATGTTTGGGCGACAGTGGCCTTAGGCTGGAAAGCTTCGAATTTAACCAATCGTGGCATTGTCAGCCACGGCCCGTATCGATTCCTTCGACATCCTGCCTATGCCGCAAAAGTCAGCTTATGGGGTGTGGAATGTTTCTTTTTTGCCATGCATTCTTTCTATTTGATGTCTGCCTTTGTCATTATTTACGCGCTTCGCGCGTGGACCGAGGAGCGGCATCTTTCTGCAGACCCAGACTATAAGGACTACGTAAAAATCGTTCGCTGGCGCTTCATACCAGGAGTGTTCTAGTCCAGCGCTCTACCAAATTGTCGGGATTTCTCTCGCAAATTGACTCCCTGAGCAACCTCATCTCCTTGAAGCAATTGGTGTTTTAAGAAAAAAGCATTTCGGTTCATTTTTTTCTTAAGGTTTCACTCTGGGGGGTCGAATTACTTCTTTGAGTGGAGCAAGTGGTGGTGGATGAAGTGGGGCGGCGATAAAGCTTCCTTGGTACACCGCATCTCTTGTGACTCACCCTCCTTGAGCTTCGGCAAACCAACAAAATAAATGGGAACACGTTAGGTCATACCACGAGCCTTACCAAGACCTAACTTCTTATCCTGCTGTATGAGTCGTACTCAACTGGAAGCATCAGCTTTCAGAGCAGTTCCACGGTTGTCTTTGTTTTATAGTTTGTAGAATTAACGCAGTAGTTCGGAAGTACTCGCTTGTAAAAGTGAGCTCTTGGCTTCGGTGCACACGCGATGGAGCGCGTGGCCCGCTAGTGTATTCGGACGAGCTGCTGGTTTTGATTTCAAGGAGGAATCAAAAATGGCTATCACGATTAACACCAACATTGCTGCGCTTAATGCTCAGCGTCGACTTGCCGGTTCAACTGGCGACTTAAGAAAATCATTCGAACGACTTGGTTCAGGTCTTCGTATCGTCCGAGCAAGAGACGATGCTGCGGGACTTGCAATCGCAGATTCGCTACGTGCTGACAGCCGTATCGCATCGGTCGCTATTCGAAACGCGAATGATGGTATCTCCCTTATCAGTATCGCCGATGGTGCGCTCGACCAGATGAGTGCGGTTCTGACACGGATGGCAGAGCTTGCAGAACAGTCTGCAAACGGAACACTTGGCTCACAACAGCGCTCAGCGTTGAGCCAGGAATTCGTCGCGCTCGCTTCGGAAATTACCCGAATTGCTGCGACGACCTCGTTTAACAATTTACAGCTCCTTTCAGGCGGTGCCTCAGTTTCTCTCCAAGTCGGATTCGACTCAGGGACAAACTCTCAAATCGTCTTTAACGGAGTAAGTGGCACGCTTGACTCTATCGGTCTTGCTGCATCGGGTTCAGAGCAACTTACGTTCTCTCTAAATGCTGCGGGTGGAAACATCGCTGCGCAAGTGTCGGCACGTTCGGCGCTGGATGCAGTGAAGTCCGCGATTACCTCGCTTACGACTAGTCGAGGGGTATTGGGTGCTGCAGAAAGCCGACTTTCTGTTGCAATCACCAACCTCTCGGTGGCGCGTGAGAACTTCATCGCTGCGGAAAGTCAAATCCGTGATGTCGATGTGGCTGAGGAAGCAGCGAGCCTAACTCGACTCAACATCCTGCAACAGGCAGGTGCGGCAGTCTTGTCTCAGGCAAACCAGCAACCAGCCCTTGCGCTAAGTCTCATCGGTTAACAAAAGTAGATAGAGCTTCGGGAAGCAACTCGCTTCTCGAAGCTAATGCAATAATCTCCAAGAGCCGTGGTAGTCGCCCGGGCATGGTCTGTATCCCGCCATGTCCGGGCATTTTTTCCCGGTCAATTCTGCCACTTCTTCGGCGCTCAGTAGATTACTTCAATGCCTGCGTTTCGACGCTGAAACGTTTCAATACCCTCGGGAGTTACCTGGGTACCCGTCAGATAGACCTTCTTCAGATTAAGCAGCGGAATGAACTGTAAACCCGCATCGGTAATTTGGGTGCTGTAGAGTTTCAGGGCCGATAAGGGTAAACCGATGAGGTTTCGAATCCCCTCATCACTCACCGCAGTTCCCGTCAGATCGAGATACTCTAACGGCAGACCTTGTAGCCCCGAGAGTGTCTCATCGCTCACCTTCGTTCCCTCCAGGGTGAGGTACTTCAGTGGTAAGCCTTTCAAGTAGCCAAAGCCAGAGCCATTCACCTCAGTATCCTCCAAGACCAATGTTTTAACTGGACTTGAGGCGAGATACTTCAGCCCCTCATCGGTAATTGCGGTACCTCGTAAATTCAGCCACTTCACATCTTTAAAGGCTGAACCTTTAAGCTGTTTGAGGTCCGCATCAACTGCCTCGGTGTTTGAGAGGTCAAGTCCATCACCAAAACTTTGGATTTCTGGCACGTCGTCATCCAATATGCGGGAAGTGCTATCATACGAAAGGTAATGTCGAAGATTTAACCCATTTTGAACGGCTACCTCCTCTTTTGCTTTCGGCTTCTGGTTTTCTACAACCGGTGGTGCGTCATCGGCGAAAGCAGGAGCTTGAGCGAAAAAAAGGAGGAATAAGGCGCAAGCGCTACGGCGCCGTGTGGATTTACTTAAATTCATACCGCATTAAACGAACTTCCTCGTTTTCTAGCAACGCAAAGATAAGCTCCTGCTCGGTACACCGAATGGGGAGAAACTCAATCTCAAGCTTCGCTAACTCCGCAGGCTTTCGGTAGAGCTCCGTGGAGCGCCAATTATTGTGCGGCTCAAACAAGGTGTAGTAGGTCCAACCCTTAGTAAGCACTCTCACTTGTGATGTTTCACAAACGACATCCACCGTCTCCAGTATTTTATCGCCTTTTCTCGCCGCCGCGATTTTCTTACGCGTATACCCTTTAGGAGTTTTATCTAAAAGAGCTAATTGAGATTCTACTCGTTTCGTCCTTTGATTTCCTAAACCATCGGCAAGAAGAATTTCTGGTTCCTTATCTCCATCAAGTTCGGCAAAGTGCAAGGCGCTCACACCACGCAGCGACGGCAAATCGGTATACTCGTTTCGTTCTACTAAGCGCACTTCCGCCCCGCTATCCTCTCTTCGTAACGTTGGGGAACCAGTGAGAATTAGCCTATCCCGTACATCGATGAAACGCTGTTGCTCTCCACCGAATTCTCGAAAAAATTTCCACTTTCCCTCTTCACGCTTTAACCAGCCACCTTGTGAAAGCACTGAATCAATCATGTAGCCAAGAAAAATCGAATCGCCAAAAGAGCGAAGGTAGGTCACATCTGCAACTTGTATGTTCTCATGATAGAGCACCTCCTCGTTGTCTAATTCCGCATCATACATCACCACTTTAATCGCTCGCGGTAGTCGCTTTTTAAATCGACGTCCATTATCCGCCCGCATGTAGGTAAGCGATTGCGACTTAGTGTAGTCATAGGCCACCACGATATGTTTCTTCCCTTTTTCCTCAAAGCTCGTTGCAGCAGCGACATATCCCCAAGGAGAGGTTCGTTTGATGTGGCGAAGTTCAGCACCAATCAGCCGATACAAACTGAGCTGACGACGTTCAGGTCGGAGTAGTAACACGCCGTTATCGCCAACACCGAAGTAGTCGTGGAGCAGATACATTCGACTGACGTCTTCGATGGGAACCTGCGTGATTAATTCTGCCTGAGGGCCATTAACCGCAAGGACGTGTGCGGGAATACTGAGAATTAAAGAAACTGCGTAGAAGATCGAGCAAATCAGTATGCCGTAAGGGCTGAGCGGAGAGTCTAGCTGAAAACAAAATCTCCGAATCCCGCGATTGCCCCAGTAAACTTTTGAACTAATACGCCTCAATGATTCACCACTTGCTAAACAAAGTTACCAGATTAGCTCCCGGCGTCGCCGGAAAAATTCCTTATCTAAGGGAATAAGCTTGTATCTGGGGTTTGCCTCCACCCACCATTAGAAAATCAACAACAAGATTTACTTGGGTATCGCTAAAATTTACTCAGCCTAATTCACTGCGATAAGCTGAGAACAACATGTCTCTATTAAATTTTAGCAGCATCCGGGCCTCAAGCGACATCTGAAAGTGACACATCACGTTTTCTCTTATCAAATTAACTGAGTGATACTATGGATTCTCATCTCGACTCTACAAGCAACTCTCACCTCAGCAACCCCTTTCGACCCGACGCATTCCTCGGGGTAGTGAGCCAAGTAGGCAAGTCTCAAGTACAAGTCACCTTCATGCCACCAAGTGGTGCCGCAAATGGCACTCCCGCGAGTGCGCCGAGTGCCGATGTAGGCAGCTACGTCGTAATCTCCACTGGGGAGTATGCGGTGTTTGGTCAGTTAAGTGACGTGCGTCTTCCCTCATCAAGCATCGGTGAGGCGAATTCGTATCCGCTCGGTACGGTAAACTTGATGAGCACGATTGAACTTAGTTCAGCTCGGGTCAGTGCAGGTGTTGTTGCCCACCCTAAAATTGGCAGCGAGGTGTATGAGGCATCCGCACGCTTGGTGCAAGGAATCGCTGAGTCAAAGCACAAAAAAGTTGGCTCCGACGTAAAAGTTACCCTCGATTTTGCTCGATTACCAAACGCGGAAGAGACGCCAGTTTCCTTCACTCCTGAAATGATGTTCGGACGGCACGCTGCCTTTCTTGGAACCACGGGAGCTGGAAAAAGCTGGAGCGTTGCGCGACTGATCGAGCAAGTCGCTCGGCATAAATCAAAAGTAATTTTGCTTGATGCCACCGGAGAATTCGGCGCACTCGCACGTGGCACCTATCATGTCCACATCGGACACGATCCGAATCCGCATCCTCGCTCAACAGAGGTCGCACTCCCGTATAATGAACTCACCGAGGGAGATCTCTTTGCAATCTTTAAACCCCGAGGCCAAAGCCAAGCGCCAAAACTTCGGGCAGCGATGAAAAGTTTAAAACTCGCTCGCTTATCGCCAAAGCTTGCACTCGATGGCTGTATCATTAAGGTCGATAAGGCAAAACAACAGTATGAGGCGGAGTATGCCAAGCACTTTAATACTATCGAACGCTCTGAAGCACAGTTCGATGTTTCAAAGCTTACTCGGCAAATCGAGAATGAATGCGTGAAGCCGCAACGAAGCCCCTTTGAACCGGAGTATTGGGGAGGGATTAACGGCGCAGATCAAGCGATGTGTGTCCCGATGATTACAAGAATTAACGATATTCTAAAATCGGAAAACCTCGCACCAATTTTTGACCCACAGGACAAACCCTCGCTGATAACTGCAATTGACCGATTTCTTATTGATGACAATTCAACTGTGTTACGTATCAACTTGCAGTATCTCTCTTTTCAGCACAATGCTCGAGAGATTATTGCAAATGCTGCAGGAAGACATTTGCTCAAGCTATCAAGAGAGAATCGCTTCAGAAACAAGCCGCTACTGGTGGTCGTGGACGAAGCGCATCAATTCCTTAATCGCTCCTCTTCAGGAAATAGTAAAGACGAGTACCCACTCGATGCATTTTCTGACATCGCAAAAGAGGGACGAAAATACGCTTTAAGCATCCTCATTGCGACGCAACGACCGCGAGATATTCCAGAGGGAGTTCTTTCTCAGATGGGAACTTTGGTAGTGCATCGTCTGATCAATCACCTTGACCGAGCGGTGGTGGAACGAGCAAGTGGAGAGATTGATAAATCCTCGCTTGAGGCTTTGCCCACACTCGCGCCTGGGGAATCAGTGATTATTGGAGTCGATTTTCCAATCCCCTTGATGGTTCGAGTCAATGCGCCAAAAGCAAAGCCTGACTCTGAAGGTCCCAACTATCAAAAATATTGGGCGCCAAGCTAGTACAAGGCTCATTGGATTGAAGGCATAGAGCTTAGCGCCTGATTCGCCAGCGGAGTTCCTCTTCGAGTTCTTTGAGCGTGCGAGAGAACTTCTCTTTTTCACGAGGAAGGCAGCTAAAGCGGGTATCAAGCACTCGACAGGTTGTCAGTTTCTCCCCTGTGGGCGGGTCATCGCGCACCCAACCCTCAGAAGAAAAACGGATATAGGGCAAACCCTGGGCGCTTGATTCAGTAGGCTGTGCGTCCTCAGTGGCAATAGTGGTATCGCCTGGAAAATGTAGATCGCGAACCTCTTGCACCAGATGCTCACAAAACGCGCGCGCTTTCTCCTCCGTAATTACTTTATAGGAACGTGTACCTTTGGTATGTGGCCCCAGGGCACGCATGGAGAGCGTCACGG
>CAYGNZ010000109.1:0-9575 GCA_964351345.1 uncultured Bdellovibrionales bacterium
CTTCAATCGCTCGCTCCTTTCCCTCAACTCTCGCAAGCTGAACTTGACACTCCTCCACCCTGCGACGCTCGCGATTGAGCGTTTGGTAGAGTTCTTCTCTCTGCCCACGAAGTGCCATCAACTCTGTGTCGATAGTCTCAAGCTGCGCCTGAAACTCCGTTCTCTCCGCATCGGCCAGACTCATTTTACTTTTCCGAGCCTGCAAATCCTCTTCGACCGCGGCGGCACGAGTGCCAATTTCTAAACGCTGGTGATGAATTAGCGCGGAGCGACATTGAAACAGCTCAAGCTCTGCTTCCTTGAGCAAGGCTTTTACTTCATCCCGTGCACGTGCTCTGTTCGCTTGGCGTTTTAAGGAGCGCACTTGCTTTTCTACTTCAAGAATAATGTCTGCCAATCGCGCCATATTTTCGGCAGTTTTCTTCAATTTCCTTGTGGCGGCTTCCATTCGAGCGCGAAAGCCCGATATCCCGGCCGCCTCTTCAAGAAGTTCACGTCGTTCGATTGGTTTTTTCGAAATGAGCTCTCCGATCTGTCCTTGCTGGACGATGCTTAGACCTCGAGCACCAAGTCCGATCAGTCGGTAAATCTCCACCATATCACGCAAGCGACACGGCACGCGGTTGACGAAATACTCACTCTCGCCCGAGCGGTAGAGTCGACGGGTAAGCTGAATCTCTGAGGCTTCAAAGAGTCCTGGAATTTGCATCAGTGACGCGGGGATAATGCCCGGAACAGATTCCCCGTTTAAGTCCTTGGTCTGAGGAAGTTCAATGTCCGCTCCCTCTTGCTCTAGATCGATACTGAGCGTTTCGCCCTCTGCATCAGAAACCTCCGCTTGAGATTCAGCGGCGAGGCTTTGAAGTGGTTCTACCTGCTCCACAGGTTCTAAGTCATCACTCCAGCCCTCACTGGGACGAATGGTCAGAGAAACCTCAGCCATTCCCAGGGGACGACGGGACTCAGAGCCGTTGAAGATAAGATCCTCTAGGGACTTTCCACGGAGGTGCTTCGCTTGGGTCTCTCCCAATACCCAACGGAGCGCATCGACAATATTGGACTTTCCACATCCGTTGGGACCGACAATGCCAATAATGCTCTCGTCGAAACTGAGCGAGAATCGCTCGACAAAGGATTTAAAACCGAAAATTTCTAGTCGAGTAACTCGCATCGTTTACGCCAACAGCTGAATGTAGGTTTAGATTTTTCTTTGTGTTTCGCCTAAGTCTCATCAAACAAGTGTTTGTTTGAGCGAGCTAGGCAAAAGCCCTCTAACTTTAAGGAACTAGTAGTAACGTAGAACGCTAATACGCGCCAGAGCAGAAGCAGCCTTTTCTCACCCTTCTTCGATAAAAACCTTTCTTTTTAGAGACTTAGGCGCTCGCGCCCTCGATCTCTTGATGCCCTCTTGTTCGTGCAAGCAGCGCAGCCGAGCCTTGACGAGAATTCTCGACTACCAGCGCGGAGGCTCGCTCTGAATCACCGGCCCGAAATGCCGCAATGATTTGTCGATGCAGTTCAATACTTTGCTCCATCGCATCGGTATGGCTGAAAGAAATTCGGCAGCGTTGAAATTGCTGCAACAAACCGCCAAGCAGGGAAACGAGGCGCTCATTCCCGCAGGCTTTGACAAATATTTCATGAAACTCGTTATGCACTGGAATCATGCTGGAGACATCCCCGCTAAGATAGGCTTGCTCCAGCTGTTCATTGAGCACCTCCATGCGGTCAATATCTTCTACCCGGAGAGATTTCGACGCTTGCCGAGCTGCATAGCCCTCAAGCACCTGCTTAAGCTCGTAGAACTCTTCAATGTCTCTGCTTGTGATTTGGGTTACGACCGCTCCTCGCCGAGCCTTAATTTGAAGAAAGCCTTCAGATTCTAGCTGTCGAAAGGCTTCACGCACCGGTGTGCGGCTAGTATCGTAGCGCTCAGCAATCTCTATCTCCTGTAAGCGCGTCCCCGGTAGAAGCTCACCTTTCACGATAGCTTCTCTTAGACCATCAACAATCCTCTCCCGTAAGGTTCTTGAAGCCGCGTTCACTTTATCCACTCGTTCCATATACTTCTTTCGTACTACTTAATTTTCTTCCTAGTTTTCATCCCCGAGGCAGAGGCTCGCTGCCCGCTGAACCGAGAATTCCAGCAGCGGAATGTAGAAAATCCCACCAAAAAAAAACAAGTATACAAGGGCCTAGTCGTCAATCTATTATGGGAGTTAAGTTATTAAAATTCCTAGAAAAGCCGAATGCCAACAAAAACAATCGGAAAAAAGCTTTATCGAGTGTTCTGGACTGAGCCAGACGCGCATCCCATTCTGATCTCCTGCTTGCTCGTGCTGGGAATAGTGCTACTAGGCACCCTCGGCTACATGTTTCTTGAGGGCTGGAGTCTCACTGATGCCTTCTACATGTGTATCATCACAGTCTCTACCGTCGGCTTTGGTGAAGTGAGGACCCTCTCTAGTGAAGGCCGCCTTTTTACCGCGTTTCTTATTATCGCCGGAGTTGGAATCGCGGCGTATTCGTTTAGCTCTCTTGTGCGACTCATCGTAGAGGGAGAAGTTCGCCGCATACGAGGAATTCAAAAAATGAAGAAAAAGATTAGCCGCCTTCAAGGTCATCACATCGTTTGCGGAATGGGACGCCTTGGCCGAATAGTAGTGCAAGAACTTGCCGCCGCAGGAGAACCGGTAGTCGCCGTTGAGCTTGATCCCAGTGAGTCTGAAGAAGCCCTTGAACGCTGGCAGGTGCCGCTTATCATTGGCAGCGCGTATGAGGATGAAGTATTGAAAGCCGCAGGCATTGAACGAGCCAAGACTCTTCTCTCTCTGCTCCCCGGTGACGCCGACAATGTCTATGTGACGCTTTGCGCCCGAGACCTCAATCCGAACCTGATGATCGTCGCGCGCTCAGAGGACGACGGTAGTGAAAGTCGGTTGCGACGCGCCGGAGCGAATCAAGTGCTCGCTCCCTACCGTGATTCGGGAAATCGGCTTGCACAGCGCCTTGTACGACCAAACGTCAGTGATTTTCTCGAAATCGCCGGAGGGCGTCTTGGTGAACAACTTGTCATTGAAGAGCTTATCGTTCCAGCCGCGTCGAGTCTGGTAGGTAAGACCCTGGCAGATCTCGATCTTCGTGGAAAAACAGGAGCCGTTATCGCCGCCTTCATTCGTAGCGACGGGGAGATGATTTTTAACCCTGGCGCAAAAAGTGTTATTGAGTCTGGAGCGACTTTAATAGTGCTGGGTGAGAAAGCGTCTGTAGAGACCCTATCCAATCTCCTCTAAGCTGTTACAAATCTTAGTATTAACGAGCAAACCGCCAATATGTCAGAGAATGTAGCCAAAGAATCTCTCCGGATTCTAGACTCGGGTCCAGGTGCGAGCTGTAGCAGCTCTCGGGTTCTCTCTGAGCAAGATTTGCTCAGACTGCAAAAACCCGCCCAATACTTGGGCGATGAACTTGGAGCGATAACAAAGGTTGACGCCGAAGTTGACGCACACATCGCACTTGCATTCCCCGACGCCTATGAAGTCGGAATGTCTCATGTGGGCATTCAGATTCTCTATGACATTATCAATAAAGATCCACGCTCCTGGGCAGAGCGAGCATATATGCCGCTTCCCGACATGGAAGCACTGCTGCGCGAAAAACAAGCCCCTCTGACTTCCTTAGAGAGTAAGCGCCCGCTCTCTGAATTCGACATTGTCGGCTTTAGTTTGCAATACGAACTTTGCGGAACCAACATCCTGGGCATGCTTGAACTAGGTGGTATTCCCCGCCGCGCGGAGGATCGCACAGAACAAGACCCGGTTGTGATCGCAGGAGGACCCTACACCTACCATCCCGAAGCGCTCGCTCCATTCTTTGATGCGTTTTTCCTGGGTGATGCCGAGGAGTTTATGCCCGAACTACTACTTGCGATTAAGCAGGCCAAACGCGAGGGAGAGAATTCGCGCGCTCGACTGATGGAGAAGCTTCGTGACATTGAAGGGGTCTACCTACCGGGAGATTTCGCCGAGGGCTACGACGGAGAAGGCCGGTATCTTGGCCCACAAGCGCTGATCGAGGGACGAGAGCAAATTACTCGTCGGCTTCTTCCGAGCCTCGAAGGAGCTCCCTTTCCTGAAAAGCCGATTGTTCCTAACATCACGACCATTCATAACCGTCTCAGTGTAGAAGTAATGCGTGGCTGTGTCCGGGGATGTCGATTTTGCCAGGCGGGGTATCTGTATCGCCCTCAACGAGAGCGCTCTCCTGAGGAAATTGTCGACATTATCCAGACCGCACTACCGCAAACCGGTTTTGAAGAAGTCTCCTTGCTCAGTCTCAGCACTGCAGACTATTGCTCGGTAGTTCCCCTTCTTACCTCGCTAATGGATAAATACGGTGAAGGTGACAAACTAGCGATTTCATTTCCCTCAACCCGTGTTGATGCCCTCACCCCGGAGGTACTTGAGCAGGTGCAGCGCGTGCGTCGGACAGGATTTACCATCGCGCCTGAAGGCGGCACCCAACGACTTCGTGATGTGATCAACAAAGGGGTGAGCGATGAGCAGATTCTTGAAACCTGTTCCAACGTGTTCCGTATGGGCTGGTCGGGGATTAAACTCTATTTTATGTTGGGCCTTCCCACCGAAACTGACGAAGACCTTCAAGGAATAATTGACATCGCGCGTCGCTTGCGCGCACTGCCCGTTGCCAGCGGTAAAGATATTCCCGTCAGTGTCTCAACGCACGTTCCGAAACCGCACACACCATTTCAATGGGCGGAACAAATCACCCCCGAGGAGACGATTCGTCGGCAGCGATTTCTCGCCGCCGGATTACGAAAGGCAAACGTCAACTTCAGATACCACGACCACTTCTCAAGTTTTCTTGAAGGAGTGTTTTGCCGTGGCGGTCGAGAGCTCGCAGCGGTAATCGAAAAAGCCTATGAAATGGGCTGTCGTCTTGATGGCTGGAAAGAGCACTTGAATGAGGAAGGCTGGATTGCCGCGTTTGATGCTTGCGGAATTGACCCGCAAGAATACCTTCGTGAGCGAGATACCGAGGAAGCGCTTCCTTGGGATCATCTGAGCTGCGGCATTTCAAAAGAGTATTTCAAAAAAGAATACAAACGCGCGCTTCGATTTCGCACCACACCTGATTGCCTGAAGAAGAGTTGCTCAATTTGTGGTGCCTGCGACTACGATATCGCGAAGAACGTGCTTTGGCCACGCGATGAGGCCGTGGTGCAACTCGGCATTGCAAAAAAAGAGCGCGTGGTTAATCCCGCCGAGCCTCGCACACTAGAGCAAGTGCAGGCCGAACGTGCAGCACAACATGAGCAAGCACCCGCTCAACGCCTTCGAGTACGATACGGAAAATTCGATTCCTTTCGATTCCTTGGTCATTTAGAAACCGCACGAGTAATTCATCGCGCAGCTCGACGAGCGGAGCTCCCGATTTGCTTTTCACTCGGCTATCACCCCCTACCCCGTATTTCTTTCGGCCCACCGCTGCCACTGGGAATTGAAAGCTCAGCTGATTTTTTCGACGTCAGTCTTTATGAGTCCATGGAGCCGGAAGAGTTCGTCACTCGTTTCAATCAAACACTTCCCCAGCAACTCCGCCTGTTCTCTGCGGAGGAGCTTGTAGGAAAGACTCCGTCGCTACAAGAGTCCTTTTGCAGCATGCGGTATCAAGTGCAGTGGCTTGCCGAACCAGGTGGCCTACTTCACGATCTCAAAGGCATGGTCCAAAGAGGAGAAACGGCAGCGCTTTGTGAGCGATTGCTTGAGCTTGAAGTGGTGAGGAAGGGGAAAAACAACAGACGACAAGCGAGAAAACGAAGAGAGAAGCGCTTCGCACTTAAGAACTTCGTGCTCTCTCTCGAATTTCTACCGGAAGACTCGCGATATGCAGCTCCTGGACTAGATTTCACGCTTCTGTATGACCATAAGCGCGCCTGCCCGAATCCAATTGAAACTCTGGGTGCCTGGTAAGAACTTTCGGTTGGGGAGGGTCGGCTGGTCAAGCTTGAGACCGCTTTGCAAGATTTCTCCGCAGACACCCTCGCCCCACAAAGGCCTGCGGAGAGAATTTACGCCGGGGTTTGAGGCTCTGCGTCGGGCTCCCAGAACATGCGTCGGAGTGTTACCGCGTAATGTGCGCCTGTTCCTACGGAGAAGATGACCGCGATCCAGAGAAAGACATAGCCCGCTCTTTGGAAATCGATCAGCATGCCAAAAATATTATAAGGCGCATTCACCAAGAGACAAACAATGGCAAGAAACGTCCAGGCGGTTTTATGTTTGGCCCAGCGACTTGCTTCAACGATTACTCCTTTCAGTGAGGCAATTGATCGCAAGCCGGTTACAATAAACTCCCGAGAGAGAAGCACTACTACCATCCACGCCGGAACTCGAGCCCCACTGGGATCGGCTGCCAGCATTACCAAAGCCGCCGTCACTAGTATTTTGTCGGCAAGCGGATCGAGCATTTTTCCCAAAATAGATTCAGCTTGGTAAATTCGGGCGAGATAGCCATCAAGCCAATCGGTGAAAGTTGCTGCGAGAAACAAGGCACAGGCCCAGAGATCTCGACCCGGAGATGGGTCTACGAGCAAGAAGACAAACACAGGAACCGCGAGAAACCGTAAGCCGGTAAGGATATTTGGCGCCCGTTTTCCTACTTCATCAGACCAATGAGGCTCTGTAGCAGCTCCGAGCGTGTCGAGCCCAGCGGAGGCTGAGGTTTTTGGAGAGTTAGCAGGCTTTTCTTCCGGTGTAGTCACAGCGGTATAAGTCTCTCAAGCGAAGCACTCGCCGAACATAGGTTTGAGTTTCTGAGTATGGCGGAATGCCGTTGTAACGATCAACTGCGCCCTCACCAGCGTTATAGCCAGCAAGAACATACGTGATGTTACCTTTAAATCGATCTAAGAGCCAACGGAGATACTTTACTCCGCCGTGCACGTTCTCATTTGGTGAATAGGCGTCATAGACGCCAAATCGGCGAGCAGTTGCGGGCATTAGCTGCATCAGACCCATCGCCCCCTTGTAGGAGCGAGCCGAGGGATTGAAGGCAGATTCCGCATGAACTACCGCTTTTACCAAGGCCGGCTCAAGACTGTACTGTTTCGCTTGAGAAAGGATCAAATCATCATACGCACTTCGACGCGCCCGAGGACTCCAACGCCCACCGGAACTCCTCCCCGTGCGCCGAACAATACTTGAATACTTCGGTTGTCGTGGGCGAACCTTCCAATAACCCGAACCCTTGGGAGGAGAAGTCGTGAAGGTCACTACCCCTCTGTTACTTCGGTATGCATAAAGCTCACCCGCATCTGCCTGCTTTGAAGGCGCAAGAAAGAGCGCAGCGAAGAGCAGTGTCGCCGAGAGTCCACGAACAAAATTACTTCTCGGGAGTTGTTTGCCTGAACGTGATCTCATACACTCCTGGTTGGTAGGTCTGATCTCGGCGTAACTACTCAGCAGCACTAAAGAATGTGTTTTTGCAACTGCGGGCTGAACTTGCAAGTGCTTTATCAAATGAAGGGTTGGCAAGATTGGCAGCAAACCACTTTGAAGAAGTTCTACCATCGCTTGGCTTAGGGACGTAAAATATTTTGTCATGCCTACTAACACCTTGAATTTTCCTAATTTTTTCTCCTTTACCAAAGGAGGCTCGCCCTTTGGAGTCATCTGATTTTCTCGTTATCGGCTCCGGAATTGCCGGACTCATCTATGCTTTAGATGTCGCCGAGCACGGATCGGTGACGATTCTCTGCAAATCTGACCCCAGTGAGGGAAGCACCCGCTATGCGCAGGGGGGCATTGCCAGTGTAATCAGCCCCTTAGATAGCTTTGAGAGCCATATCCAGGACACCCTTGAGGCGGGTGCGGGACTCTGCCACGAGCAAAGAGTACGAACCTTAGTAACCGAAGGCCCTGATCGAATTGCGCAGTTGGTTCAGCTCGGCACTCAGTTTGATAGAGACACAAGTAGCGAATTCGAGTTGGGTCAAGAAGGCGGTCACTCGGTTCGAAGAATTCTCCACGCAGGAGATGCCACGGGGGCTGAGATTCAGCGCGCAATATATGAGAAAAGCGCGGCGCACCCCAATATCCAAATCTTGCCTTTCCATTGTGCGATTGACTTCGTGTTAGGCGAGAACGAATCTGGCGCAACAGAAGTCCTCGGAGCCTACGCGCTCGATTCTCAGAGCGGGGTAATCACCGCATTCTCCGCACGCGCTACCATGCTTGCAACCGGAGGTGCGGGAAAGGTCTACCTCTATACCTCTAATCCCGACGTTGCTTCTGGTGACGGAATCGCGATGGCGTATCGAGCAGGGGCGCGAATCGCCAATATGGAATTTTTCCAATTCCATCCCACTTGCCTTTTTCACCCCAGTGCCAAGTCTTTTCTGATTACTGAGGCCATGCGTGGCGAGGGTGCCCGTTTACTCAACGCTGACGGTGAGCCGTTTATGCATGAGTATGATGAACGCAAAGAACTGGCTCCTCGCGACATCGTTGCGCGCGCAATTGATGATCAAATGAAAAGACGTGGCGATGAATACGTGCTGCTCGATATCAGCCATCGAGACTCGGCATTTATAGAAAATAGATTTCCAACAATTTATAAGCGTCTTAAAGAGTTCGGCTTTGACCTCTGCCAGGAGGCTATCCCCGTGGTCCCTGCTGCCCATTACTGCTGCGGAGGGGTGCAAAGTGACGAATTCGGCAGAACCGACCTTCATCGACTCTACACTGCGGGGGAGACCGCATCCACAGGCGTGCACGGAGCAAACCGGCTCGCTTCTAATTCTCTTTTAGAGGCGCTGGTGTTTTCCCATCGCGCTGCCAGCCATACGATAGAAAATCTCGATTCACTAAGTGGACCTCAGTCGATACCGGAATGGGATTCTCTGGATACGGTCTCAAGCTCAGAAGAGGTCATCGTCAGCCATTTGTGGGAGGAAGTTCGGAGAATGATGTGGAATCTAGTCGGAATTGTGCGTAGCACAAAGCGCTTAAATCTTGCTGCTCGAAGACTAGAGTATATTATGGAAGAAATAAGTGATTACTATTGGAAGTTTCGTATCACCAGTGATCTGCTTGAACTTAGAAACATTACCCAAGTCGCAGACTTAATTATTCGTTCCGCGCTCGCTAGAAAAGAAAGTCGCGGGTTACATTATAACGTCGATTACCCGGAGCGTGATGACATTCATTGCCTTCAGGACACCATTATCCAGAGTAAGAAGTGATACATTCAAAAGCAACTCTCTCCTCCCGTACCTTGATCTACTCCAGCTTACTTGCAGCGATTGTTTTCGGTTTAGTCTCCTGCTCTGCTCAGGGAGAGTTCTTTGAGCAATCCAACCTCGCTGAAATTGAAATGAAACCGCTCTCTATTGACGTCTTCTCTGCTCGCGGATTTCTCGGGGGCAGCGAATACGAGCGCTACTACCTCAAAGACGACATCCGCTGGCGCGAATGCGGAAGCATCAGCAAGACCCTGCCCAGGGATGCAACAAAGCCCTTGCGAGGGGATTCCGTTTTTAAGCCAGATCCAAA
>CAYGNZ010000110.1:0-7500 GCA_964351345.1 uncultured Bdellovibrionales bacterium
GATCACGTGCTCGTCTTCGACCAATCTCAAGCTTCGTCTCCCCTGGTCCTCGCCCTCCGATTCCGCCTGTGAGACGCGAGAGGCCGGTGTCACGCTCGGTGAGGCGAGGTAGGGAATACTTCAGCTGAGCCAACTCTACTTGCAGTCGCCCCTCACTGCTTTTTGCTCGCTGGGCAAAGATATCGAGAATAAGCATACTTCGATCAATCACTCGCAACTCGGTAAGGTTGGTAATCGAGCGAAGTTGGCCAGGGGATAGTTCGCGATCAAAGACTAAAAGATCCGCACCAAGGTCAAGACACTGGAGCATCACTTCTTCCACCTTCCCTTTACCTATGACTGTTTTCGGATCAAGACTACGTCGCCGCTGTAGCACCGTATCTCTCACTTCTATCCCCGCCGTCCGTGCTAGCTCGAGCAGCTCTTCCATCGACGACTGGGCGTCGCCGAGTGTGCCCGTATAGGCTCCAACCAAGACCGCAGCATCGGCCGAGGTATCAAATCCACTCTCTTGCGAACGAGCAAATGCCAAATCCAGTTCAACAATGAAGGGCTCAAATTCAAGATGAAGATCGCTAAGCGATTTCACGTGATAAAATCGAATCGCGCGAGTTCCTTGGCTATGCTGAGTGTCGCTATCGCTGGGGTAGAGGTAGGCAAGTGAGAGCGGACCAAGTCTGCCTCCTGATTCGGCAGCAATCACGGCAACGGCATCTAAGCGAAGCTTTTCTAAGTCAGTGAGTAAATCCGCAGCAATCTCTGGACTACGCACTGTGGCGGAACGGGAGCGAGGTTTTTTCCGTCGAGCGCCGGGTCTATTCGCACTTTCACTTTGAAAGAGAAGTTCCTGAGGCTTAAAATTTTGAAGATAACGCTCGGGATCTGGGAGAAAAACTATCAACCTCACCCTTCGCAGTCGGATGGCGTCAACGCGAAAACGACCAAGATCAGGTAGATAGATCCGGTCCTTTCCCCCAAGTACCACTTCAACTACTCGACCGTCTCGGCCAATAATTAAACCAATCTGTTTGCCAAGCGAGTCCGCAAGTTGAGCCGCTCGCTTGGCAAGTTCCAAATCGATGAGCTGATTTGCCGCGGAGCGTCGCTTCGCGAGCTTTTCAAGCGCTGCTTTTTCTGCGGGACGAAGTTGCCGAGTATCCCCAAAGACTTCTTTCATCGATACTTAGCGTGATTTGATAGTTGAGATAAGTTGATACATTTAGTGCGTAATAGCTAGTTGCTGAACCTTGACACTACAGTACCTTAGCCTGCGTAGAAACAGTGCCCGTTACTGGAGATTAGGCTGAATTTCTTCCCTCAAAACGATACACGTGATAGCTCAAAGTATGGAATCAACCAAAGAATCTCTACTAAAATCATTCCTTACCTTCTCAGTTCTCTTTGCCGGGATCGTTGGCATTGCCTTGGGAACTATCACCTTGCTTGCCTTGCTGCTTTCCTACTTCCTCTAGCGCTTGAGAGGTTAAGAAAACTATGTCCGAACGTCCCAATTCGCAAGGTGCTGGGCAATATACTGGCGATACGCCAATTCTTCTCTTCTCCAAGATTCCCGGTGAACGCCCCTGCAAGACTCGACTATTAGAATCTTCGGATTTAAATACTTCACAAATTACCTCACTCGCCCTCGCCTTTTTGTTCGATACCTTAGAGACCGTTCTTGCCACTAGCCTGGGACCGCTATACTTATCCTCCGACCCTGTAGCTTCCGCAAGCGAGCTACACGATCTCTCCCAGCAGCTAACGAAGCCGATTCCTCGCTCTTCCTTGTGCCGATTACACTATTTAGCTCAAAGCGATCAGCCTTTTGACTCCCGGCTACTAAGCTCGATACGAATGAGTAAGTCTACTAACGGTTTAGTCGTTCTATGCAGCGACTGGCCGACACTCTCACCCTAACAGCTCATCAAAGCGCTCACAGCGGTTGAACAAGGTTCTCTCGTTCTTGGACCAACGAGCTTGGGTGGTATTTACTTACTGGGGCTGCCCTCGGCTTGTTTAGATCCGACCGTGCTAGAGCAGCTTTTGCTAGGCGCATTTACTAGTGCTGAACAAAGTGAACTGGAACTCCTCGCAAGCAGAGCTACGCATCAAGGTATTCCTTGCTGCGTATTAGAACCTAACTTCGATATCGATGTGTATGAGGACCTTCGTAGTGTGGCTGCAATTCTTCGAGCGCAAAGGCACAGTGCTGCGCCATTGGCACAGAACACACTGAACCTCATCGATTCTCAACTCGAACTCGCACCCCGATCGCTTGCGAACAATCGCCAGCTCGCGAGAAACTGACGCTGCGGCTTAGCGCGTTCGCAGTGATTTGACGCTACTTTTCTTGGGAATGCTTTTGAGCACAACAAGGCGGTTGGTATTGGTGCCTTTTTTGTTGTTTTCCACTTTGAAGCAGTTGGCCAATTTGGTGAAGTTCTGCTGATTGACCAAAACCTCTTCAACAACGAAACGTTTATGTGGGTTCTGACACTCTTCAGCCGCTTCAGCGACAAGGTCATCGAGATTGAGCAAGCCGTTTGATGTTTCAACTTCACCCACTTCAACCACAGCGTACGCCCGTGGCTTGAGCACTCGTAGCAGCTCGGTAAGCACGTTAGCGATAAAACTCTTCCATTCCTCTACCCCGCGACACATCACCACATCAGCGCCGAATTTACTGGGATCAATGCCCGCAAACCAGAGTTCCAGCCAGTTATCCATTAAGTAATCAACTTTATCCAAAAATGGTGGCGAAGTGACGACTAAGTCAACAGAGTTATTGGCGATGCTTTTAAGGTTCTGCGCATTTTCCTGCCGAATATCGTTTGCCGAAGCGACCGCAAAAAAATCGGACGTAAATCCGTCGCGAAGGGCCTGAGCAGCTTTTTTAATGATACGGGGTGCGACTGCCCGATACTCGGGTTCTTGGCGGCGCTTCTTGTTAATAAGGGCTTGTCTCTCCGGGGGAATAGAGATTTGCGGAAAGGAGTAGACTGAGAAAAATCCAGGTGAGTGACCATGAAGACGCGAAAGCGCGAGAAGCTCAATAAAGGAACTAACCCGATCGCGTTTTTGTCCAATATGAGCTCTGAGGTTCACCAGCTCTCGGTAGGTATCGGGAGAATAAAATGGTGAGAGATCTTCTTGATATTTCTTGAGTGAGACAGGTCGATTAAAATCAACTTCATTTAGTCGAAGTACGATTTCATCAAGCCCTACGGGCTGCACTTTCGCAGCCGTCATTTGCACTGCTAAGGGGTTGGCGTCTCGAGCAAAGGCTACTCGTCCAAGTAGATTTGCCTGCAGTGCCGTCGTGCCTCGTCCGGTAAAAGGATCAAGCACCACCTGACCTTTCTCAGAATAACGATTAATGCAGAAATCGGGTAGCTCAGGCTTGAAGCTACCTCGATAACTAATCACGTAATGCAGAGAATGCATTTGTCGTTGGCGTGAACTCCAAAGCTCCCCGACCATTCGGCGATAACCAAACTCAGACGCAGTTTTGTCTTCGACTAATTCTAGAGGTTGAGACTTTGCCACCGGATTTATCCTTTTTCGAAACAGAGAGAGTAAGTATAGCAAACAAGCACAATTCCACTAAAGAACCCTGCCAAGGAATCAACACTATCAGTGGGATACAATATACGCATCAAAATAGTCACTAACTACATGCGAGCTAAAGTAAGTATTTAAGTTGTCGTAATTACGTTCGAAAATGCTTTATCTTACTTAGATGCAAAGGAAATAGGATTCGTTTAACGGAAAAAAAATTAGCGCTGTTCTGCTGTTTGGCTTGGAGTTATCGGTCTACTTTGCCAGAGCCCAGACTCACCTCTTAGGTAGGACTATGTATTGGCTCTTCTTCGATAACGGAGGAAAACAATTTGCGGATACCAGAATCAGCAAGCTCGATTTTAACCGGAAAGACTACTGAGAACAGTGAGCCTTCATTCTCTCTACTGCTTACGGTGATTTCACCTCCGAGCATTTCGATCTGTTTCTTGGTTATCGCCAGGCCTAAGCCAGTCCCGGCGTAGCGTTTTGTGTAGCTATTTTCTAATTGTCGAAAGGGTTCGAAAATTTCTTCAAGACGTTCTTCCGCAATACCTACGCCTGTATCAGATACGTTCAAAAAGAATGCAGAGGAGGACTCATCATATCCCGCTTCTATCTCCACCCTTCCCTGTTCAGTAAACTTTACTGCGTTTGACACCAGGTTGAGCGCAATCTGTCGGAGTAAACACCAATCCGTAACAACCGTCGGTGTGCTCTCGCTACACGTTGAGTGGATACTCACTGGTTTATCGCGCACCAAGGGTCTACAGGTTTCCGCAATTCCCTCAACGAAACTCTCCAGGTCTCCCTGCGTGCAACTTACGCGAAACTCTCCCGACTCCATCTTGGTATGATCCAAGATATTATTGATCATCTCCAACAGCTGCTGCGCATTTTGCAGCATTCTTTTCACAGCGGCTTCTTGTTCCTCGTTCATCTCCCCGTAGCCACCACTCGCTAAGAGCTCTGCAAAGCCAATGAAGGAATAAATCGGTGTGCGCACTTCATGAGAAATATTGGCGACAAATTCTGATTTGAATTCCAAGGCAGCGCCAAGCTGCTTTACGACCTCTTGTCTTTTTTCAACCTCATGAAGCAGCGCCTGATACTGTCCGGCGTTATTGAGAGCCAATACGGCACTTACCAGTACAAGTGCCGCTCTGTCAGCGGCCTCTTCTGAAATTTCTCCATGTAAAACGAGATACATGTCGGTGTCACTATTCCCGGTAAACGGCATAAAGTGGAGAAGCTCCCGAACAGGCACGGTCTTGGTCACTTTCTTAAACGCCGGGTCGATGGTGATTGCCCGTTGTTGGGAATCGAACACGGAACGGCTCCCGCTCTGCTTTCGGAAGAGGCGCTCTTCTAAAATCGTAAACAAATCTTCCGCTGAGGGAGCAACTTCGGTTTCGTCCTTAGCTGCAGTTTGCGCAAGCACCATTTGACGATTACGAGACACGACCGCACAAAACTCCACGGAGCAGAGTTCGCAAATGGCATGCACTAATGTTTCAAGAATCGTTTTCCGATCTAAGGTTCGTGACAGTTGTGCGCTGAGGTCACGTACCTTCTGCGTCGTGGAGAGTTGTCGCTTATAGGATGCTTTCTGCGTGCGTTCCTTTCGCACCAACTGAGTGAAATAACCGTAAAATAGCGCAATGACAAAAAAGAACGGCACTCGTATTAGGTATTCGGGGGCAAGGAAGACCTCACCCGAGCTTAAGCTACTCACGACAAGAAGGTAGACCACTGCAACAAGAGATGCGCTCCAAAGGATAACGTAGAGCGTCTCTCCCACTGCGGCGATCATTATTACGAAAAAATACAGTAGGTAGAGATCACTACTTAGATTACCCGCGACCCAAATACTTCCCGTAATAAGCAACAGGTCGATTAACACCAAACAATGATCGAAATACTTCGCGCCAAAGACGGCTCGCGGTAAGGTGGCAAGCATGATGTTGGAACAAATGAGGAGAAGAATAACCGCGTGAGCGATACGTTTTTCTTGGGGACCGCCTTCAGTAAGGAGGATCATTGCCGAGCAGACGATAATCAATACCCAACGAAGCAGCACGACGATTGCCTTCTTCGTCTCTCTGCCCGCAATCGCTTCTCGGCGCTGAGTTTTTCTCGGAAACATATAACCACCTATTCCCTACAGATATCGTTATATTTAGGTAGAATGTTTAGTGCAGGGCGCGGCTTCGGCTCTGTTTCGCAAGAGCGTCAAAAAAACGTGTCTAAACAGTTAGTTATGAAAGAGGCCAGCAGCGAATCCTTGCTTGAGTGTGCGTTGAATCGTGAATCCTCTGCGGTATAGGCTGCACGAACCCTATTCAGGCAGTAAGCTAACCGATACTTTTGGCTTGAAATCATGCACCGCTAATAGACTCGCGATATCACTTCTCTTAACGGATTTGATTCTTCTCAGTTCATCTTCGAGCGGCACGTATTCTTTTCGATATGTCCAATCAAGCCCAATTGCCATTAGTCGACGCATACTACTCTCGCCTTGAAGCACTAGTCGTGTGCCCAACTTTGTAATCGCGCGCTCAAGCTCCGCGTCGGTGTAAGAATCAGGGGAATTCATTACTGACCGAAGTATCTCACCCGCCTGTTCTAATCGCTCCGGAGGAGAGCTAAGGTAACCATAGACCATTCCTGTGCCGTCGAGATCATCACAGTCAATACTCGCAGCATCGGCAATCCCTTTATCAATAAGTTTCCAATAGGCATGAGAACCGCTGGAATCGCCAAGAATGCAGGTCAGCACTTCAGCCGCGTAGCGAGAGTCATCACTTGCCGATGGGCCAGAAGCGATAAGGCACTGATGGGCACGCTGGATGTCCTTCTTGTAAAGAGTCTTTGTACGTTCCGTCGGCAGATGCACGGGCGTATCTCGTGGCGCGGCCTGACTAGGCCATGCGCCGCAGTATTGCTCTGCTTGTTCAATCAGCTCCTGCCAATCAAAATTACCCGACACTGCCAGAACAATATTCGGCGCAGTGTAGCGTTGATTAAAATATGTTCTCATCTGTTCAGCGGATAAGGCACTAATGCTCTCAATAGTGCCAAGCACTGAACTGCCCGCAGGATGATTATGGAAATATTCGCTGAGCGCGGCTTCGAATAACAAGAAGCTCGGCCTATCTTGGTAGAGTGCAATCTCTTCCAGAATGACCTTCTTCTCTACTTCGAACTCTTCCACCGTGAGGCTTGGCCGCATCATGTCACTGAGCAACTCAAGTGCATTGCTGAAGTATTCAGGTAGAACCGCCATGTAGTAGACCGTGTTTTCCTCTGAAGTATAGGCGTTGGCTTGAGCACCAATTCCACCCATCTCGTAGGTGATATCGAGCGCGCTGCGTTTTGCGGTCCCTTTGAACATCATGTGTTCAAGGAAATGGGAAACACCGGACACTGGTGCGGACTCATCACGAGCTCCTGTGCGAACAAAAAATCCAAGCGCAACGCTTACCGCAGACGCGCGTTGTTCACCAATGATGGTCAGTCCATTACTAAGTGTGTGTTGAGAAAATTTCACGAAAATTGCCTTTCTACTGTGTCACGTCGAAGGACGTGGAGAGATTAAACCGGTATTGCTAAAGCCTTTGATCCCAGCGTGACCAAGGAAACCGGCGAAAAAGGATACGCTTCGGAGTACCGAATAATATCCTCGGAAGTAACCGAATCAATCCCCTGCTTCACTTCATCAAGTGTCCGTAGTCGCCCTAAGTTAAACCAGTCATTGACCAATCCGTTTACTCTGGCTGAACTGAGCTCACTCTGCATTATTAATCGGGACTTAATATCAGCTTTCGCCCGTTGCAACTCTTCCTCACTCGCCCCATGCTTGAGTTTGCGTAATTCCGTGAGCATCACGGAGAGCGTTTCGTCTCCATTTTCAGGCGTGGTTCCCGCGCTCGCAAATACTGC
>CAYGNZ010000110.1:7510-9144 GCA_964351345.1 uncultured Bdellovibrionales bacterium
CTGACACTCGATACACAAGCCCGCGCTTTTCTCTCACTTCGATAAATAATCGACCCGACATTCCACCAGAGAGAACACCGACTGCCACTTTTGCGGTATAAAAATCCTCGTGATCGATACCCACACTCGGGCTTGCTAATGCAATCTGAAGTTGGCTGGTTTCTTTTTCTAAATGAAACGTTTGGTCTTCTTTCGCAAACGTTCCTACCGTTTTTCGAATTGATTTTCCCTGCCAATCACCGAACAGGCGCTCAATATGGTCGCGTGTCTTCTCCCAATCGAAATTTCCCGCAACTGCGATAATTGTCCCCTCTGGACTAAAGTGGTTTTGGTAATACTCAGAAAGACTCTCTCGAGTAACGCTGAGTAACCCTTGTTCAGTGCCGAGCTGGGAGCGGCCAAATGGTGCGGGATAATAGAGCTTCGCGAGCTCAGCCATTGCTTTGCTCGCCGGTTCATCCTCTAGCCCACGTAAATCCTGTAATGCTAATTGGCGCACACTCTCAAGCTCCTGTTCAGGAAGGCTCGGCTGCAGCAGCACCACGCTATAGATTTCAAGCGCCCGATTGAGATTTTCCGCAAGCACTGCTCCAGAGAACGCAGAGACCTCTATGCCAGAGGAATTACTGCGCTGAATACCATACTGCTCGAATTGCTCGGAAAGTTCTTGGCTATTCCAGGGTCCCGCACCCTTGTTAAACATCTCAACAAGGATAGTCGCTGCTCCTTGCTGATCCTCATCGTCTACTACCGCACCCACGGGGACTAAGATCGAGAATGCTGCAGATACCACCGAAGGCATCAACTCCCCGACAATAGTAATGCCGTTGGCAAGAGTATGAGTTTTGAAGTTCTGGGTCTGTGCCACGTAGATTTCCTAGTTAAACGTAATTCACTGCTGTTGCTAAAGGTATCGGTCGATTGTTACTAAAATCCCGCCGTTCTGAACACTTAATAGTACTGAGGATTCAAGCCCGATGCCTTCTTCCTATGTACGCTGAGAAAAAATTAAGATTATCCGATTCATTGCGTCAGAGGAAATACGCACGACCTCAAACGCAATCTTGAAGCCAAAGTCGTATCATTGCTATGCTAGCTTGAGTTGTCTCGATTTCTGATTAATTCTTGCGCTAAGGGTGCATTTTGCCACACACACTTTGCCATAGCTGTCATAAGGAACTCGATCTTGCGCCGGGAGCGGTTGCTCGCACCGAAGAGTGCCCACATTGTCGCTCAGATGTACGAGTTTGTCTCAATTGCAAGTTCTACGATGCTTCATCATACAATGAGTGCTCCGAGCCTATGGCAGATCGGGTTGTCGACAAAGACCGACGTAACTTTTGTGAGTATTTTAGCGTCTTTGAGGGCGCGAGAGAAAGTGAAGGAAAAAGCGAAAAGCAAAAAGCGCTTGATAAGTTAAACGACCTTTTCAAATAGTATCGTTCTGCACATTCCTAGGGCCCTACACAATGGATCAACAACAACTCTTTGAACAGCTTAACTCCCTTCGCGGAACACCAGTGAAACTTAGCGCAAGGGGCATTAAAGGCGTTGCTGAGGGAAGCATCGTCTACGTGTCGTTTGATAGTTTTCTTTTCGATACTGGTGACGGAAAAAAGCTAGTACGATTCGCG
>CAYGNZ010000110.1:9154-9481 GCA_964351345.1 uncultured Bdellovibrionales bacterium
ATCTATTCAACGCCATCCCTAAGAAGAGGTAGTTCCTTGACACTTCGGGCAGTAAAACGTTGACCGCCCTTGTTGCACCTGACGAAGAATAGTTCCGCAACCGCGGCGCGAGCAGGGTTCTCCCTCGCGATTGTAGACTTTGAGGAAGTGTTGATACTCTCCGAGTTCTCCAGAGCTGTCCTGAAAATCCGAGAAAGTTGTCCCACAATTCTCAATGGCGGCTTGAAGAATTTCTTTAGTGCTGCGGTGAATCCTTGCTAATTGCTTTTTATCTAGCAGACCAATTGGCGAAAAAGGATCAACCTTTGCCCGAAAAGCGATCTCACA
>CAYGNZ010000111.1:0-1050 GCA_964351345.1 uncultured Bdellovibrionales bacterium
CAGTATAACGTTGAGCTAGCGGATGTCGTTACCTCATATAAACCTGACCTTGTGGTATTGGCAGGTTTTATGCGAATTCTCGGCAAGGAATTCATCGAGCGTTTTCCTCAACGAATCATCAACATTCATCCCTCACTGCTACCGGCCTTCCCGGGCCTTGATGTACAGCAACAAGCAATTGATGCAGGAGTTAAATTCTCTGGTTGCAGCGTGCACCTTGTCATTCCCGAGGTAGACGCAGGTCGTATCATCGCCCAAGGTGTGGTTCCCGTACTCCCGGGTGATACTTCTGACACACTGGCGGATCGTATTTTAATCCGCGAACACCAATTGCTGCCGATGGTAGTGCAAGGTCTTGCCTTAGAACAAATTGGAATTGAAGGCTCAGTAGGTGAGGAAACAATTGTTTTTTCCGAGGAGATTCTTCCCAATCAGAATGACGCGTTTCTGCTAAGCATTCGCCAAAGCACACCGTAGCGCTTACTCACTGCAAGGAGCAGCCGTTAATTACTCACCTTTCTTAGCGCCTCCTCCGAAGGCGACGCTTGCACGCTTGCTTTCGGCTTCGGTGCCAAAGAATACTTGGCCAACACAAAAAGAATCTTTGTTCCCGCTCGAAGCGCACCGATAAAGGACTGAGATATTTTTGATTTGCCCGAATGTCGGGAGCGATAGCGCACGGACACTTCAGCGGAAGGCAGCTTCATTCTCGCCGCTTTTATTTGCATTTCAAGTGTCCAACCCCAGGTTCGGTCCTGCATCTGAAGTTGCTGGAGCGCATTCCAGCTGATCGCTCGAAATGGACCCATATCGCTAAACTCCATGCCGTAGAGTTGCTTAATCACGTAGGTAGCAAAGGTATTTCCACAACGGGCGACTATCGGCACTGCCTTGGCAGAAATGGGGTCACTCAAGCGAGAACCGATAACAAACTCTGCGGTGCCATTGATAATTGGCGCCAGTATCTTCCCCATCTCCTCGGGGTAGTCGCTATAATCAGCGTCGATAAACACGACAATATCCTGGCAACGTGGATGAGGGATTAAGCGT
>CAYGNZ010000111.1:1060-1913 GCA_964351345.1 uncultured Bdellovibrionales bacterium
AAGTTCTTCCAAGCCGCGTAAACATGCAGCACCGTAACCACGCTGCTGCTCTTGAACGACAAGCGCCCCCTCCTGCCTCGCGATTATTGCCGTGCTATCAGAACTTGCATTGTCTACTACGATGATTCGCTCAAGCTCTTGCGGTTGAGCTTTCAAACCCCGAAGAACCAAGGCAATGCTCTCTGCCTCATTGTAGGCCGGGATCACGACATGCACTCTGGGTTTCATCTCAGGCGCCTCCCGAATCCGGCTGCGCGAGGAGCACCGTAGCACTTGAAGCAATACCTTCTTTGCGTCCAACAAAGCCAAGTTGCTCCGTGGTAGTAGCCTTTATACTTACCTGCTCAGTCTCTACATCAAAGAGCCCTGCAATTGACGCACGCATCTGGGGGATGAAGGGAGCAAGCTTCGGTGATTGCGCCATGACTACCGCATCACAGTTGAGCAATTGCCAGCCTTGAGCCGAGATCTCTTGCCATACCTTGGTAAACATCAGCGAGCTTTCAATGTCTTTATTCTCATCAGCAGTATCGGGGAACCAACTACCTATATCTCCCAGCGAGAGCGCACCAAGTAGCGCGTCGATTACTGCATGCAGCAATACGTCTGCGTCTGAATGCCCGAGTAAGCCTTGTTCATGCGGGATCTCAACTGCTCCCAGAATGAGTTTGCGGCCATCAGCAAAGGCGTGGACGTCAGATCCATGCCCCACACGCAACTTCGGTAGCTTGTTCTGCATTAGGTATTTCTCCTCGCGCGAAGAAGTAGTCGGCGTACGATTCGCTCACCAAGCTCCTCCTCAAACCCATATAAATCAGGATGCCGCGTAATAAAAGTGAGCGCGACGAATTTC
>CAYGNZ010000111.1:1923-9467 GCA_964351345.1 uncultured Bdellovibrionales bacterium
CGTGCCGCAGCGCTCAATCGCCTTGCGTATGCGCGCGGGACCAGCGTTATAGGCCGCAATCGCAAGGAACCAATCGTCAAAGTCTTCGTAAAGATCTTTGAGCAAACGTGCGGCAGCTTCGGTTGCAAGGCGTGGATGCTTTCTCTCGTCCTTCCATATCGACACTTCAAGGCCGTAGAGTCTGGCAGTAGACTTCATAAACTGCCACATTCCCCTCGCCCCTCGGTGACTCTTTGCATCCTTCACAAAGCGACTTTCAATCATCGCGACATTGGATAATTCTAGCGGAAGTCGATGTCGGCGGAGCACTGAGTGAATCAATGGAATATACAGCTCCCCCCGCTGCACACTATCGGCAACGAAGGAACGCTCGCGTTGGGTATAGCGGCGCGGCATGAAACGCACTTGTGGAGCATCGCGAAGCTTGATCTTGGGCAACGGAGGCGCTGTGGGCTTGGGCACGCGAGTTTGCGCAGCGCCTTGGTGCCGAAGTGCAGCTCGGGAGTAATTCCCATCAGCCGCATCAAGAGAGCCAGCTCCAGGGGAGCTTGTGAATCCGCAGGCAGCACTCGACAGCAAAAGAAACCCTAAAATCAGCGCTCGATACAGCCTCATGTACCCCCAAGATTACGAACAAAACTTTTGCACGGAAGTTCATGTGCAAATCGACTTGGGGAGGATACACGAATATCTTAGAGCAAGAAATCGGTAGGAATATTTCTCTTGTTCGATCGTCGGTAAGTGCCTAAACTGAATGTAATTTTAATTTCAACGAGGGCTATTTTGCGATGAATTTCTGTACTGCTCGCTTTGCTTCACGTCTTGCTGGCGTACTTGCCTGCTTTTTTACTCTCTTTTTTCTCTCAGCCTGCTCTTCTTTTCAGCTAGGCAGCACGGCTGCTGATTCGCTAAAGGTTGCCTCAGCAACCAAAAGCCGTTTTCTGAAATCAGGGACGATTATTCTTAGTCACGCCCTTCCCTCAGAAGGTAGCGGCCAGATTCAGAGCCCTGTGGTCGAACTCGCTAGTAACAGCGAAGCGCCTGCTGGGCGTCGTCAGAACCAAGCAAAACCAAAAATATTTGCTCCATTGATTGGCTACTTCCCTCCTGCACACGCCTATCTCCCTGCGGATAATGAAACCTGGCTCGAAGTAGACTCCCGCAAAAAGAAACTCACTTTGTTTAAAGGCAAAAGCGCGATTAAAGAGATCGCTGGTGAGGGGGATGTAAGTATTGGCGAGGGCGACTACTACTTGCAGCATAAGCAAAAACAGCCGCTCTGGTATGCGCCTGATGATTATTTCACCAAAAGAAAATTGAATGTCCCTGGAGCCGGAGACCGTTTGCGTTACCGCCGCGGGGCTTTGGGAAGTTACGCCTTGTATCCGACGACAACATTTCCCATACATTGCGGTCCTGTATGGTCCAGCGACGTTGGTGGATTACGGGTATCTGCTGCCGAATTGTCTTCAATCTACTACATGCTCCCCGTTGGCGCGCCGATTGTGGTCAAGTAATTCCGCCGCGCTGTCTCAACGAGCAAGAATTAAGTATCTGGAATTAAAGCAAAAACTCAGCACGTGCCCGTGCTGAGCGCTTTTTTTTATTTCGGATGAGACAAATGGGGAATCTCGGATTATAACTACTCTAGCAAGACGCTTAGTCTTGTTTGGCGCTCAGCCATTTGCAGGTAGTAAAGGGAAAATTAAATATGGGTCGAGACGAGTTGGAAGTATTAAAAGGAGGCGTAGTTAAGCGCAAGCAGAAACGCCGTATCGGATTATTCATCGATGCCACAGGTCTAGACCGGGCCACACGCCGACTCGAACGCAAAGTCGACCTCTCTCGCCTCGTGAGCGGTCTTACCTCCGGACTTAAAATCGAAATCGCTCGTTACTATTGCCTCATCCCCTACGAAGATGACGCCAGACAGTTTGCCTTCCTTGATGCGGTCGAGCGTGCCGGTATTGAAGTCGTCACCAAGCGACTCCCGCCAAAAGGAGTAAAGCGACAAGTTTCCATGGATGTGCACCTGGCAACAGATTTAGTGAACTATAGCTTTGGCGGTTTTGCAGAGGGAGTGCAGAAAAAAACCGATGAGGCAGAGGAGAAAGTCGCAAACGCTGAAAATCAAAACAACGAGCGCAAAATTATCACTGCCAAAGCAAAAAATAGCGGCGACATCAAACGTCTTGCCGTGGTGGTATGCCCCAGTCGGGAAGTGAGTTATGCGATCTACACCGCAAGTGAGAATGGAGTAGAAACCTCACTTGCAGATTTCGGACTGTATGGTTCATCAGATGGTTGGAAGGGCGTAGACCGCTGGGTTGATCTTTCAACTTCTGAAACAATTTGGCGGGATTCTAAGTAGCGCCTTATCAGCGTTTCTCGTCTTAACTTGCCCCTGAACCAGAAAGCACCGCCGGCACCGTCTTTAACAAAAGGTAGAAGTCTCGCCCCAGTGACCAGTTGTCGATGTATTCTAGGTCAAGTCGCGCCCACTCTTCAAAGTCTGGAATTTCATTTCTTCCGCTCACTTGCCAGGTGCAGGTGAGTCCAGGACGCATACTCAGCCGTTTGCGCTGCTTACGCATGTACATGGTCACTTCGTCCGGAAGCGGAGGCCGAGGCCCAACCAGGCTCATATCTCCTCGCAATACATTAATAAGCTGTGGCAGCTCATCAATACTAAACCGCCTAATAAAGCGCCCGACCTTGGTAATTCTTGGGTCTTCTTTAATTTTAAACACTGGCCCGCTCATTTCATTTTTCTCCCGCAGGCTTTCAAGCATTTCTTCTGCTCGCTCAACCATTGAACGGAACTTCAGCAAGACAAAGGTGCGACCGTTTAAACCCACACGGCGCTGACGAAAAAAAACGGGGCCACTACTTTCAAGCTTGATTGCGATTGCGGTTAAAATTAGCAAAGGACTAAGCACAATCAACATCGTGGTCGAGATAAGTAAATCAAGCCCGCGTTTTACAATGAGAGCAGCAGAGTCCTCCCCACCAGGCGAGGGAGTGTAGTGAATTAATGGAATTTCACCGAAATAACTCACGTCTGATTTAAAAATTTCGAGACTGAAAAAGTCCGCAGCGAGGGTAACCCGCACTCCTTCTTCAACTGCGATTTTAGCGAGTTCCTGCACCTCCGCAAAAGACGCGACAACATCGCTAAAGAGGACCTCGTCAATTGCGTTTTTCTTAAGAGTCTTTTCAAAACTATTGGAATCAGCAATTACCCGTGCGGGTAAATCATACACTTGGGATGGCTTTTGTTTTCCATCTTCAAGTCGCGCAAAGCCTTTGACTCGAATCCCTAGCTCTGGTTGGGCCGCAATCTCAAGGTAGAGGGCTCTTGCTTGCGGTCCCGTGCCGACTATCAGCACGTTACGAAAGTTCTTCCCGCGGACCCGGAAAAAACGCAACAGCATCAGCACCACAAGGCGCAGCGAGAAATGAAATAGCCCGCTCAGGATGCAGAACAGCGCGACATAACTTCGGCTCAAATCGAGTTTGAGTAGGAAGAACACAGAACCTTCGCAGAGAAAGACTAAACCAGAAGCGAGCACCGTAATATGCAGAAGCTGCCAAACGTTACTAAAGCGCATACTGCGATACGCGCCGAGGAGCGAAAGAAAGGCATTGTAGAGTGGCAAGGCCACGCCGAGCACGAGGAGATAGTCTTCAACCTTTGCTAAGCTTTTTAGTTCCTGCGGAAAGGGTAGTGCGAGATTATTGGCGAGAAACAGAAAGTCATCACGCAGAAAATACGCCAGCAAAAAGGCGAGCACGATCAACAGGTTGTCAAATACCCGTTCAACGCGAGATATGAAGCGCCAATGTGCCTTCAGCATAAAGTTCGTTAACAGAAACTGTGAATATTACAGAGATAAGCTAGAGCCACCCTACTGGCTGTTCTACCATTGCTGAGCCAAATCCCGCAATAAATGCCGAGAAATAGCTGCATTTTGCTTGCCGCTGGCGCGTCAAAGCCATATCGGCGCTGCTTGAAAAAACGGGGCGGCAAGAGGACTAGTAGGAACCTTATTTCCGTCAAAAAATGTGGTATACTGCCATCCTAGTCCGAAAAATTAATCTGGGTAGAAGAACTTCGAGTTTCTCCATATTGAAGTGCGCTCGCACGCACCTCAGTTTGGGGAAGTTCGCGCAAACTTAAGGAACGAAAGGAGGTTTTTATGGAACCCAGATTAGTTCAGGCAAGGGAATGCGGTCACTGGCGGATGAGTGTTGTTGTCGATGAGATCGTAGAAGGACAAGCTGAGCGAGTGCCAAAAGAGATCATTCCGCCGCTTTGTCACGATTGTGCCGAAGCACGTCGCAATGATCCCGCAACACAAGCTCGTGTCGCTGCCTATCTCGCTTCGGGAAAAATGCAGCAAGTTGTGGGTGCAGTGAAAGATGCTCGCGTTGGTGAAATAACCGACCAGCTCTGTAACAGCGTCGACTAAGCTCAACACTGTTTACTCTACGAGCTACGCTACCCGGTGACTCTACAAGCTACGCTACCCGGAAAGTCCTTGCCATACGACTTCTCCCTGGGGGATTGGTTCTTCTTAACCAGGAAGGTTCTGAAATTGCGCGAACCTTTCCCCCAAAATTTGAAGAATGAAAGAGATCTAAAAACATAAAATATCCCCGGCCCCGGCTGATCTACGACGAGTAGACCAGCACGGGGGAGGAACTGTTTAGGCTACTCTCCAAGAGCAACCCTCTCAGCCGTCTAGCACTTTGCTAGTACCATCACCTCCTTCGGGTGCGCCGTAGATCTCGGTGAAAACCGAGTCCATGGCGTCCCTAAACTCTCCATCTGTTAGGATCTCTGCCGGAACACTGTTCCGAAACAAATTCCTAACCGCCCCCCAGTCCACGTCTTTGGTTCCAGGAAGATTGCACATGCTGAGGACAAGCCTCCAGTCACGTAACAACTCCTTTCGCCCAGGGCCGTAGAACATTAGGGGGTCGCAAGCCATCATTAGCGTCGTCACCGCTAAATCCGGCAGATCAGGAAACGGTTCTCTTGCCATACGATTCTCCTTTCTATGTGCCGCAAAGGGCCTTAGAGAAAGGATAAGTTGTCCATTGCGCTGGACCCCCTCGCGGCAAAGTAGAACGGACATGACCTCCCCGGGACCGGAGAGCAGAAGGCCTAGCTGCCCTCTACTCTCCAGCCACGAAGAGTTGCGCTGATAATCGCTCCTCAACAACCTTAAAAAACCTTATAGATCTCTTCACACTCCTTTCCTTCTGCAACAGGCTGCAAAAGAAACGGAGCATAAACGTTTCGCTACTACTCGATAAGTAAAGTTAAAGAGGAATAGAGCACCTCAGAAAAGAAGGCTCTAGAATAGGATGCAAGAATCCTCGACTCGCTTCATTTAAGTTGAAGAGAATATCGCATAGCCTACTTTTTCCCTCTGGATTCCGCAAAAAACATTAGGACATAGCTTTGCGGCTACTCGAATGGAATTCGAAATATATTGAACGTGAGAAAGATAAGTTAAGAAAATTTTTGGAAATTTTCTGCAAACAGCTAGATACCGACGCTCAGAGCTCAGACTTCCTCCATCACAAGAGGAAGACAAAAAAGAGGGGAGCAGAGAGAAGCTTCCCGATCAAAATCCCGTTGGAGCCTCAAAGTGAGGGGATCCTCCGCGGGGTAGTGACTTGAGATTGTCACACCTTGCCAGAAGTCTTCATGAGCTACGAGCTCAATGGACTAAAAGCAGGCTCTGATCGGTCGGTATCTCCTCGCTCGAAATAGGCTAAACTGAGTGCACGGGTGCACACAGCAAAACCAGTAGTTGGGTTTGGACCCCAGACTACCTTTTATTTCGAGCGGAGCAGGCTAGGTGTCAATGAAAACACCCCCTTACCGACCGATCATATCAGTGAGTGTTCTGGACGTTCCATACTAACTCTCTGAAGTGAAATGTCCTCAAGTCCCCCCTTGCTTCTTCCACAGTGAACACGCGATCCGGCGTATCACTGCTTCTGAGCCACGTTTTTTTATTGCTTTTATTATAAACGTGGTTTCTGAGATGTCAGACAAAGCTATTCTCTAAGGGCCGTAGCGATTTGCAACGAACGCGCCCTAGAGGTTTCGCAAAATCTTCCATACACACACGTCCAGCGACAAGCCACACTGATTGAATGCTTATTTCCCGTTCTCAAGGGTTTCGACATTTTCCTCAGCACTCGTAACTTGCCACCAGAAGAGAAGCTCTGATGCGCCGGGTTCGGCACATCAAAGCTTCTCTTCGAGCAAGGACAAGTACGGGCTAGAAAGTAGCTGGGGCAGAACAAAGTCTGCGGCAAGGGAGTTGAAAAAACCTAATAAAAAACTTTCCTTCTTCTCTACTCCTGAGACGCAGAATCGATGCGTATCAGAAATAGAGCTTTGAGCGTCTACAAGATGAAATCGTGCAAAAAGAGCAAAAGGCTTCTAGGTCCTTTCTTGGTTATGGGTAAGGCCCAAAAAATGTTGCAAAAAAACGAGAAAGTGAAGCAAACGGTTATTTTAGCATGATTTTGCTGCTATACTCGCGAATTCTCTCGAAATAGATCCTGAGGAAAGGATAGAGCAAATACACCAAAACACAATAACCTAGCATAATAGTAAATTATCAGAAGAAGACAAGCTACAGTCCGAGTTTGGCTTTTTTTGTAATGTTCTTTGAATGTTACCCATATGAGCATAGGGACCTCACAGGTTCTACTCACTAGATGGCAATGGTCCGAGGGGCGTACCTTTGGATTTTACTATTGTCATTCTTCCTCTTTATTTCCTTTTTGCAGTGCGTTTTGGCCCTCGGTTTAATTGCCCGGCCTTTGCAATCTGTTTTAGGGAAAGGAGAACATCATGCCCAGTGGCAATGCGCCGAAAGGCGTACAACGGAAGGGAGCGGGCGCTGGCTCTGCATCAACGCAGCCTCAGCCCCAACCTCAACCGCAAGTGACTCCGGGTTCGACCACCCCCGCTGGAAATCAGCAAATGAAGGTCACCTTGGCTGGCAGCAGCGGGTCAAACAACCCTGCTCCCGGTCAAACCACCTCCACACCTTCGGGTACAGGAAGTGGCGCAACAGGTGGCGGCAGCGGCCAAGGTTCTGCCGGACAGTCGCGATCGCAGAAGAAGAAGGTCAAGGTCAAGAAGGCCAAACCAGCCTCGATGGCCAAGGCGCCTGCGGAAGCAAAGCTCAAGGTCCTGGCCTTGCGTTTTGCGAAAGCGGAAGCGGACGCTGCGGGAAAGATCAGCTACCCCAACACGGTCGCTGAGATTGCCCAACTTCTGTCGCTGGATGCGAACGACGTCGGAGCCTACGTGCACTCCTTCTGGGAGCAGCACAAGTGGCTCAACGGAGACCGCAACCAGCGACGACGCACGGACGCCGAGCGCCTGACGGCAGTGAAAACGACCGTCAATAGCATGGCACTTCGTGCGGGCTTGGGGATTGAGGACTTGCTGAACGCAAGTTCTACCCCAGCCGCCTCTGCAACGGCTGCGCCACTGGCTCAAGCTG
>CAYGNZ010000112.1:0-4228 GCA_964351345.1 uncultured Bdellovibrionales bacterium
TGGCCGGAGGACCAGGCCCATTGGAAATTGTAGCCGCCGAGCCAGCCGGTGACATCGATTACTTCACCGATGAAATAGAGGCCCGGGACGGATTTTGCTTCGAAAGTTTTGGAGGAGAGTTCGTTGGTATCGATTCCACCGCAGGTTACTTCTGCGGTGCGGTAGCCTTCGGTTCCTGCGGGTTGGATCTGCCAGTGGTGGAAGAAGTTTGAGATATTGGTGATGTCTTTGGTGTTGAGTTGGCGTAGTGGTTTGTTCTTGAGCCAGTGCTCAAATACTCGGTCGACAAATCTTTTGGGGAGGTATTCGGCAAGGACGGTGCGTATTTCTACGCGGTCGTTGAGTGATTTTCGTTGCTGGATTGCTGATTCTATCTCGAGGTTTGGTAAGAGATCTATTTCTATTGCCTCTCCTTGTTGCCAGTAAGAAGAAATTTGCAGAATCGCAGGGCCACTCACGCCGCGATGAGTAATAAGAATATTCTCGGTAAACTCCATTTTGCGGCAGTGGACCTGCGCTGCGATGCTAATTCCCGAGAGGCCCGTGAAATAGCTCAGATACGATTTGTCGAAAATAAAGGGGACCAGGCCTGCTCTGAGGTTGGTTACTTGAAGTCCGAATTGTTTGGCGATGTCGTAACCAAATCCGGTTGCGCCCATTTTCGGGATTGAAATTCCACCTGTTGCAATTACTAGAGATTCACAGTGGAGGCTAGCGTCCTGAGTGTCGACGCGGAACCTCGTATCAGTTTTTGCTACGCGAGTTACCGAGTGCGAGCAGCGTATTTCTACATCTGCGGCTTTGGCTTCCTCGATAAGCATGGCAACGATTTGCCGTGAGGATTCCTTGCAAAAGAGTTGTCCTAAAGTCTTTTCGTAGTAGGCGATCTCGTGCTTTTCAACGAGTTCAATAAAATCTTGCTGGGTGTAGCGAGAGAGAGCTGATTTGCAAAAATGCTCGTTATTGGAGTGGTACGTTTGAGGACTTGCAGACAGATTGGTGAAATTACATCGTCCGCCGCCGGAGATAAGAATTTTTTTGCCGACTTTCTCGCAGTGCTCGATGAGCAGCACTGAGCGATTGCGTTTACCGGCTTCGATAGCACACATCAGTCCGGCTGCTCCTGCGCCGATTATGATTACGTCGTAGTGTTGTCTATCGGTGCTCATTGTATTCTAAAACAAGTTCAAATTAGATAGAGAAAGAACGTGACGCCGTGAAGCTCTCACTGGCGCACTATTGAACGCAAATTAAATGCCCAGGATACGCGCTCAGTTCTTTTCGATAAGAACCTAAGAGAGAACCTGGGCAGGAGAAGCGTCTAACGGCTATGCATTCGCAACAAATGACGATTCGAATGGAGGCCTTCTCGCAAGGGCTCACGTCCGTGAAGCATACGATAATTATCAACGATCAGCACGCTGCCGCGTTGTAGCTGGAATCGGTGAATAGAAGCTCTCGCGAGTTCGACGAATTTTCTCGCGATCTCAGTCAGAGGCTCTTCAATGAGGTCCTCCCGAAATCTCAAGGCCGGTTCCGACTCTGAGCTAAGAATCGGTGCACGATACAGTCTTCTTTTTCTTGCGTCGCGATGGGTTGCAAATGAGTATTGAGTGTCTTTTAACTCTTGAACCTCAGCTTCGCCAAGTTTGGCAAGCACCGAGTAACCATCAACGAGCAGAGATTCTCCACCGCCAGCGGATTCCGGTTCAAGACAGAACAGGGTCGCAAATCGCGGTGGTCTTCGAATCCAACAATGATCCGTGTGTAAGTCGAACTTAGCTGCACCTTGAAAAGAGTGCGGGTCCTGCCCTTGAATGGGTTTGATATCAACGACCGTGGGTCGACGCGACGGGGGGGAATCGAAGACGTAGGGACTGCTGAAACTGCAAACGAGTTCAATCAATTGCTCTACAGGGTCCGTGACTTGTTCGATGAGGAGATGACAAAATCCATGACAGCGAAGAGTGCTGAGAACGTCCATTTTCTTTCCTTTCAAGAACCTTCAAACTGAGCGTGTTTGGGCCGCAGGACGCTAGAAAGGGGTCCTGAAGCCAGACACGAGAGTCGTCTACACCTGAGGTAAAAAAAGAATGGAGTTTGAGAGAGCTGAAACGAGAAAATTAGAGGGATTTGCGCATATTTTTGAACTGGAATCAAGATTCAGCTCAAGTTCTGCTCCTGTTTGGAGGAAGCTGAAGTCACTAGGAGAGCAGTAGAATATGACTGAGTAAGACACCCTGTTGCTCTTCAGAGTAAATGTCGAAACGAAAGCCTTGGCGGAATTCAGAACTCAGGTCCCTTAGTAGCTCACCACGAAAGTGACCACTGTCTCCCTGCCAATTAAGATCCACATCCGAATAACGTATGGGCACGCCTACAAGCGGATTGACCGCTTTATAGAATGCCTCCTTAGCGGAGAAGAGTTGAAGAATTCTTTTTTTGGTAGAGAGTGCGTCTTGATGCACCCAGGAGAGTTCTTTCTCCACGCAAATTCTGCTGGCCACTCCCGTGGCAACTTTTCGATCGAGATACTCTAAGTCTAGTCCGATTGCTTTGATTGCCGAATCGACGCTGGTGGCTGCGGCCGCGATGTCTCTTGTATGAGTAATCGCACCCTTGAGACCTGTTGGCCAAAGAGGTTGGCCGCGGTCCCCTCGAAGAAGAGGGGTCTCAAAACAGTGTCCCAGATTTGCTGCCGAGCGTTTCGCCGCAATTCGCCCAAGGGTGAACTCGATCTTTCGTTTTTCGGAGGCATGGCCGATCAAGGCTCTTTCTTCCTCGCAGAGACTTGAGAGATCGAAATCGTCTTTGCCCACCAGGCAAAAAGAAACTTCCTTTGGAAAAGAGGGCGTAAACAATTGCTACGTTTTTATTTAACCGCGAGTAGCTCTACATCGAAAATAAGATCGGCGTTAGGAGGAATCGCTCCCGCAGCCCCGCGAGCACCGTAGCCAAGCGATGAAGGAATGTAGAGCGTTCGCTTGCCACCGACCTTCATTCCGGCAACACCTTCATCCCAACCGCGAATGACTTGTCCTGCTCCTAGACCGAAGCTAAATGCTCTGCCTCGATCAACAGATGAATCAAACTTTTTGCCCTTTTCGCCGCTATTATCCAGCCATCCCGTATAGTGCACATCTACCTTTTGGCCGGCCTTCGCTTCAGGGCCACTGCCGACCTTGTGGTCAACATAGCTCAAGCCGCTCGGAAGTTTTACTTTTGCGTTCTCAGCAGAGGCAAGTGAGGTGAAAGATACTAAGGTAAGGAGACTGAGAAAGAGATTCTTTAATTTCATCATTTTTCCTAAGATATTATGGTGAGCTAAATAGGAATGTCGTGAATTAAGCAATAACTGAGATTCCTGGATTTTGGAAGTGTTTTGGAAATTCAGCCGCATCGGCGAATGGCTAAGCTTCCAGATTGACAACACTTAGTCGAGATGAGTTTCTTATGCGCTGTGAAATATGTGGGGTAGAGTGTGGCGAAGTAGGGGAGTGCAGCACTTGTGGCCCACTTCAAGATTCCGCTGCTGAAGGCTCGCATATCGCTCGAATTACACCTAAAAAAATCCAAGTCGAGTTAAGTGAAACCGAAAGAGAGGTGTTGAAGCGGCAACGGGCTGAGTATGAAGCCGGTAAGGTTGTTCGAGATGCAGGAGAGCACAGACGAGAACTTGGTGTGGGGGAACGCTCAAAACTCCCGCTTCTGTTGTTATTTATTGCAGCAGATCTGCTGCTCCTCGCGGTGCTGCTCTACGCCTATTAGGGGCTGGACTCGTTCTGACACAAGTTTAGTCGGGAGTTGACTGCTATAAATGAGCAGCTATAGTGCCCTGTTTGCAGTCGCTTAGCGTAATTCTCTCTGCTTCAATCGAGGTATCAAACGAAATCGAATGGCCACAAAACTGAACAAATATTCCTCCCGTGTTACCGAGCCGAAATCACAAGGCGCTTCACAAGCGATGCTCTATGGAGTGGGCCTCAACGATGAAGATTTAAAGAAAGCCCAAGTCGGTATTGCCAGTGTTTGGTACGAGGGCAATACCTGCAACATGCATTTGTTGGACTTAGCCGCCAAAGTAAAGGAGGGCGTGGAGCAGAACGATCTTGTGGGTCTTCGATTTAACACCATTGGCGTAAGTGATGGTCTCTCAATGGGCACAGAGGGAATGAGTTACTCGCTACAGTCTCGTGATTTGATCGCTGATTCAATTGAAACGACTATG
>CAYGNZ010000112.1:4238-9443 GCA_964351345.1 uncultured Bdellovibrionales bacterium
CAGTGGTATGACGCACTAATAGCGCTTCCTGGGTGTGATAAAAATATGCCCGGCTGTCTTATGGCAATGGGTCGCCTCAATCGACCTTCGCTGATGGTATATGGTGGAACCATTAAACCAGGTTGCCAAACCGCAGGCGCGGGTAAAGGCGCGAAGCTTGATATCGTCTCCGCGTTCCAAAGTTACGGACAATTCCTTTCAGGAGAAATCGACGAGGAAACTCGAAAAGATATCGTCAGACATTCCTGCCCCGGAGCGGGTGCCTGCGGGGGGATGTATACCGCAAACACCATGGCTTCTGCGATTGAAGCTTTAGGGATGAGTTTACCGGCAAGTGCCTCCATTCCTGCCGAAAACGAAGAGAAAATAGATGAGTGTATTCGAGCAGGCGCTGCGATAAGAAAACTGCTCGAACTTGATCTTAAACCCAAAGATATTATGACACGTGCCGCTTTTGAGAATGCCATGGTGGTCACCATGGCTCTTGGCGGCTCGACCAATGCGGTGTTGCATCTACTAGCAATGGCGCGCTCGGTTGATGTCGAGCTTACTATCGATGACTTCCAGCGCGTGAGCGACAGAATTCCTCTGCTCGCTGATTTAAAGCCAAGTGGTAAGTACGTGATGGAGGAAGTGCACGAAGTCGGAGGCACGCCCGCGGTGATGAAATATTTGCTTGAGGTTGGCTTACTTGATGGAACGCCTCTCACTTGCACCGGGAAAACTCTTGCGGAGAACCTTGAGTCAGCACCGGAGCTAAAAAGTGGGCAAAAAGTAGTGCATGCGATTACTGAGCCGATCAAGAAAACGGGACACATTCGTATCCTCAAAGGAAATCTCGCCCCTGAAGGTGCGGTCGCGAAAATCACCGGTAAAGAAGGTCAGCGCTTCTCAGGGCCGGCGAAAGTTTTTGATTCGGAAGAGGATATGCTTCACGCCTTGGAGAGAAAAGAAATTAACAAGGGGCAGGTGATAGTCATTCGCTACGAGGGACCAAAGGGTGGTCCCGGGATGCCGGAGATGCTTACTCCGACGAGCGCTATCATGGGTGCAGGTCTTGGTGGAGATGTGGCCTTGCTCACCGACGGGAGATTTTCGGGCGGCTCACACGGGTTTATCGTGGGCCATATTACTCCCGAAGCGCAGGAGGGTGGTCCAATTGCTCTGATTCGTGATGGTGACATAATTACCGTCGATGCCGAGGGAAATACTCTTGAGGTAGAGCTGTCAGAAGACGAATTGAGCGCTCGGGCCAAGGCTTGGCAAATGCCTAAATACAAAGCTACTAAAGGAACGCTCTATAAATATATCAAGAATGTGTCCTCAGCGAGTTTAGGTTGCGTAACAGATGAGTAAAAGCTGCGGAAGTTCTTGGCAGTTAATTCCTCTCAGTGGTATCTATGTAGGCAGCCTTCTGGTGTTTGATTCACCAGATGTGCCCCTTGGGACCCAAAAGGCAAGCTTGTTTTTGGGTAATGTTCCCTGTCTTAGTATTTTCAGTTAAATGTCCGTCGTTGAATCTGCTTTTAGAAAGCCAATTGGTTTCGGTGCAAGACGCCGAGTTGCGAAAACGGTAGCCAAAAAGGGTGTGCTGCGAGGCCTTCGTACACTTGGTGCGGGAATGGGCCTGGCGTCTGAGCATCTCTGGGGTTCGATGAGACCAACGAGGCAGTTCGTGGTGTCTCGTACGGTGTCGCGATTTTACGAGACCCGTCTCTCACAGATTATGATTCGCCCCTACTGTAAGGTCCACTATGGGGACTCGCGCTACTATCGTCGGTTCAAGCCGGGTCGTGGTGCGGCGAGATACCGTAACTTCCAAGATTTCTTTATGCGAGAGCTACCGAATATCCCCTCCGTGGGTGATACTGCGGTCTGGCCTTGCGAGGGAAACCTTTGTGACCTTGGTCGAGTAGCAGATTTCCCAGAGATCCGAGTGAAGGGGGAGCTACGAAAAATTGCGATAGTATTCGGCAAAGAGGACTCAGAACTCCCGCTTGATTACTATTACTCAAACGTATTTCTTCACAACAAACATTATCATCATATTCATGCGCCCGTGAGTGGTCATGTGCGCCGAATTCAACATCTTCCGGGTGAGCTCCTCCTGCTTCGCCCTTGGGCCTATCCTGGACGACCTTCGGTTCCGGCGCTCACGAATGAGCGAGTGAATGTGGATATTGAAGATCAGGAAGGTAGAACTTGGATGTTGAGCATCGTCGGTGGGCCACTCGTTGCAACCATTCTTCTCGAGCCAGAGCTGAGCTTAGGTGCTCGTCTTGTCAGTGGGCAAAAGCTAGCCTCATTTGCGCTCGGCTCTACCTGCTGCATGATTTCTCCTGTGCTACCCTCCGCGGATTTAGGCGAAGAGGTATTTGTCGGTTCTCCGCTCTAAGTGCAGAGGTAGTTCGGATCGTGCATCAGCAAACAACAAGTTCCAAAAAATCAGTTTTGCCGCATTGGGATGGTGAAATTTACACCAAATACGCAAGTTCGTTTTACGACTTGGTCACCCGAGTTACCGGGTGGCGAGGGCAGCTCGCTCGACACGCTCTCGAGGGGCTCAATGGCAAAGAAGTGCTTGATGTCGGCTGTGGAACCGGATTTCTCGTGCATTTACTCCAAGAAGCTGGTTTTGATGCGGTGGGAGTGGATCCTTCAAAAGGAATGCTTGAAGCAGCAATAAAAACCTATCCACAACTTCGGGAGTCTGTTTTTGAGGCTGGTGCTGAGCGCCTGCCGTTTATTGATAACAACTTCGACGTGGTTATCGCCTCAGGTTCCTTGGTGCATGTACCGGAGATAGAGGACGCTGCACGGGAGATGATTCGAGTGTTACGCCCCGGCGGCTTATTGCGAATACTTGATCACGCAGAACCTGCGGAGAGAAAAATCAACACTCCACTTTGCAGAATATTTTCTCAAGTTTCTGGAGATATCCTGCATGACTATCCCCATTATTTTACCCCCTACGCTGACTTAATTTCACGGCGTTCTTTGGGACGAGGTGGATTTTTGCAGTGTTTTGATTTTAAGAAAAAGAAGAAATAGCGAACGCTATTTTTTCAAAAGAAATATTACAGAATCTCCCGTTTCCTCTGCTGTCACCTTGCCCCCTGCGATAAGCTCCTTTAAGGCATCCACGATCTGTAGCTCAGTTGCATTCACTCGTACTCGTTCATCCTCTTCATGGAGATGATGAAAATTATCAAGGTAGAGACCTTCCTCAGCTTCAGGATGTTCAAGCGCTGCGAGTACTTTTTGTCGTATTTCGTTGTTGTCCAAAAGAATTCTCCCGAGGGTATGTAAAAAGGTTTGCAGGCTCGCCGAGCTGTCGAATAATTAGTTTACTACAGAGAATATGAAATGCAGCAAAAAAATGCGCTGTTTTCGCTTTTTCTCAGCAATTTATCGGCAAAGACTGTTCAGATTTGCGTTGCCTGATGCCGTTTAGACGCCACGCAAGCTAAGCCTTACTTCCACATTGAGAACATGAATAAAAACCCCAAGGTGCGAAAGGTAAGGGCGCTTATCGCGAAACTGCGATGATAGGCGATTCTTCGTACACTTGAATTATCAAACAGTAACGACACTCCGAGTAAGAGCGTAGGAAAATAGAGTAGCAAAGCTAAACTGGAGAGAACAATATGAGTTTGTTCCAAGGGACTGAGGGTGAATGATACCGCGGTTTGTATCGCCGAACGGGATAGCTGGAGATAGAGTACGAGAGAGATGTCAGCGATGATCCCCAGGAGCGCAAAACTTAGATGTACTGAGGTAGTCTTTCGCGTGCGGTAGGCGAGTAGTAAAGAAAGCCAGGATGCTGTCGCAATCCACATCCAAAAAGTCATAGGAGCTCTATGGTTTTGTTTTCTTTTCGACTGGAGGGTCGGAGTAGAAGGCATTGTAGGCTTCTTCGAACGCCTCGATTGATGCCTGGATGACATCCGGTGAGGTCCCGGTACCCACGGAAATTTGTCGCTCGTTACTAAGCTTTAATTCGACAAAAACGACAGCGTCCGTTCCTTCCGCTCGCGTTACTACCTGATAACTCACAAGTGAAAAGTTAATCTTACCCTCGCAGGCGAGGCGTAAGGCATTGATCAGAGCATCGACTGGCCCCACGCCCTGCGCCTCTGCGGTCTGTTTCTCTTGGTTAAAACGGATATCTACCCGAGCATTTGCTTGCTTATTGCGACTGGCGGTAACCTGAAAATCTTCAACAACAAATACGGCAGCCGTACGTTTCTTAAACGTCTCCAAGGCCTCCTGCACGATGTCCTGAAAGTCAGAAAAAGAGACTGGCTTGCCCTTTTTTAGAAATTTCTCAACGATGCTTCTAATACTACTCAGGTGACGTTCTGAATAACTCGTTTCAAAAAGCTCGCGAACTTTTTCGCTAATGACCTCAACACTCGGGAGAGCGGTAAATATCACTTCGTCACGATTTCTAAAGGTAACATTCTTACCTTCGAAATACTTACGCTGATAGAGGCGATCAAACTCACTTACCTCTGGATAGATTGTGGGCGGTTTTACGGCAATTCTCAGAATTGCTTGTGGATCTTTTAAGCCCGAGCCAGTCAGAATACACACCACGCGCTCGCCCTCGGTAAGTTGTTTGTTTTCCTTCATCTTGAAAAGCGCGGCGAGGGTGGAAGCGCAGGCGGTTTCAACAAATATTCCTTCCTCTTTTGAGAGCCGATACTGGGCTTGGAGCATTTCAGTGTCGGTGAGGGTGTAGGCCGAGCCATTGGTCTCGGTGATTGCATGTATTGCTTTTCGTCCATCAAGCGCATGGTTAATCGCAATGGCTCTGGCAATTGAATCAACCCTTTTCAGTCGAATGCTGTCCTCTTTGCCCTCAAGAAGTGCCTGGGCGATTGTCGGCGCACCTGCCGCTTGAGTGCCGATAAGCTGCGGCATCCGGCCCATTATCCCGATATCTTGATACTCTTTTAGGCCGCGATAGTACGAGGCCATATTCGTCCCACATCCCATGGGAATAAGGATTTTGTGAGGCGAGCGAAAGTAGAGCTGCTCGATTAGCTCAAACGCAGCGGTTTTGTGCCCCTCGACGCGGAAGGCGTAATCTCCCGCAAGGTAGAACCCCAGTTTTTCAGCGACCTCCTGAGCAAGTCTCGCCGCGTCACCATAGCTGCCCTTTACCTGCACAATTCGACCGCCGTAGGCAATCACCTGGGC
>CAYGNZ010000113.1:0-9375 GCA_964351345.1 uncultured Bdellovibrionales bacterium
GCCCTTTGAGGTGTTCGCGAAAAGCGTGAATTGCGGCACCAGCAGCACGCCTCCTTTCACCTCAAGCACAGAGTGGTGAAAGCGGCCTTCGGCGTCGGGGAAGACTCTCATCTGCACGATTTTATCGGCCATTGGCGCAAGCACCTCGGGAGTGTCCTCCTGGGCGATGCCAACAAGCAGTAGTAGGCCTCTCTCGATTGCACCAATAACCTTGCCGTCTACACGCACGGAGGCCTCGCTTACTCTCTGGAGGATTACTCTCATTTGCTGTTAGTGAGGCTGCAGGGCCTAAAATAGGGTGTTTTCACCGACTTGTTGCCCGGCAGTGCTGCGCGGTAATCGTATCGCGGAACCACTAAACGTCAGTTCACATTGTTCCGTAAATGTGGGGCAATCACCGAAGAAGCTTAGGACCACTGAATTGGCTTTTTCGTTATCCGTCTGGCTAAAGCGTAGCACCGACGTGGTCGTATCAAGCGGAGTTCCATCAGGGCAGGTAAAGAGAGAAATATTGGAATGAACTGCAGTAAAGGAGTCACTGAGCGCACTTCCCTGCCAGGCCACCTGATTGTTCGAAACGCTGACGACATCGGTAGTTTGGGTGATTGTCAGAGCCAGCGTGCCTGTTTCATTCGGTCCAATGCCGCAAAGGTCTCGCGAGTTGATGAAGCTTGAAAGCCAGAGTCCTTCGAAGTCAAAAATCGTGGAGTCTCCTCCACCCCCACCGCAGCCGGTGAGCAGAGTGAAAAAAATCAGGCTAGCTATGAGCGAAAGTCTCATGGAAGTTCTCCAAAACGCTAAAAGGGATCTACTGCAAGACTTACAACGTTCTGGTTTTACCGGCAATTTGTTTCGTAAGGGGAGTGTCGCACTGCTGCTTTTCCCTCCCCTCTGGGAGCGTGAGGGCCACAGCGCACTACTTGAGACTGGAGGAAGCTGCTAGGTGGTTTTTGTTCCAGCACCAGCGTTTGAGAGCAATGATTGCTGCAATTCAACCGCATTCTCACTGGCTCGACTAAAGTGCTTGTTCCAGCGATGAGTGAGTTCAAGGATTTTTCGCGCATACTGTTTTACTGAGCCAGGAGTTCGTTTTTCACCTTTACGCGCTTTCGAAACGTTGTTAGGGCCCCAGTTATAGGCGCGCAGGGCGAGATCTCGGCTGCCGTAGTTTTTCTCCAGGTGCTTGAGGTAGGTAATTCCTAGTTCAATATTTTTTCGTGGATCGGTCAGTCGGCCTTTCCCACCGCTGACGTTGTGGCGTTTGATGATGTCTTTTGCCGTTGCGGGCATAACTTGCATCAAGCCGGTTGCACCTACTTTTGAACGAACTCCTGAGCGGAAACTACTTTCTACGGCAATAACTGAAGCGACATACAAAGGGTCGATTTGCTGTGCGTGGGCCTGCTCGACGATGTGCCGGGCGAATTCTCCCGCGTTCTTCTCGCTCGGGCGATAGACCGCAATGACTCCACTAATGAACTCCACCAGACCTCTCAACTTATCCGGGGTGCCGTAATTACGCTCAAAGTCGTATGGCTCGCCATCGTCTTTAGCTGCTGCGACAAGCGCCACCTCCTCAGTAGGCGAACTAGGCTCTTGATCGATATCTTGCTCGAGTTCACTTGTTTCTTCCAAATTGATTTCAGGAATCGCAGCGATGGCGAAGTGGCTGTTCTCTCTGGCGTAATCCTCTGCAACGTCTGAGGCCTGAAAATAGGCAGAAGTAGTGCCTTCGGCAGCGATAATCAGTGAGAGTAAGGCGACAATTGGAATCGGCCGGGCAAACGCGGAGAGTACTTCAATAAAGGTAGATACTTTCGATGGACCGAGGAGATTGCTGCCAAAACGGAGTCCGCGAATTGAGAAGTAGGACTCAAGAGCGCCTAGGCGTCGACCTTGTAGTCGCTTCTTACGGATACGTCGCTTGATGCGTTCAATATGATGTCGGGGAGAATTGCCTTCACCGCTTTCAATAAATACGGCGGTGCCATAACTGCGGCTTTTTGCTCGCTGAGAGATTTTCTTTAAAACCATACCGAAGAACCGTTTACGCTGTGACTGTTTTACTAGCCGCCTCAACCACCCTTCCGCTCAGCATCATCCCCTCATCTGCTCAAAATGAGGATCCGCTTCAGTTGATATGCTGTTTTTTCGAAAAAAATATCCGGAAAATTCTAATCTGTTGGAAGGATTAGCTAGATCTTGATTAAAATAGGGCTAATTTAATCAAGATTGACCAGCGCTTGGGCTGCTATTCCTATCCGGGTTAATTCTCGTTAAGGAAGAGCAAGCAGCTAGAAGAACTATCAGTAGGAGAAACTCAATGAGCAATTCGTATGACGTTAGTGCAAAAGTAGCCTTAGTCACAGGTGCGAACCGGGGTATCGGTAAGGCAATCGTTGCCTCTCTGGTCGTACACGGAGCAGCGAAGGTCTATGCAGCCGTGAGAAGCATAGATTCTGCAGCACCTTTGGTGAATGAGTTTGGTCCCAAAGTAATCCCTCTTGAACTCGACATCACCAAGCCGGCTCAAATTAAGGCGGCAGCGGGTATCGCGAGTGATGTGGAGCTGCTGGTGAACAACGCAGGGGTATTGCGAACCGCAGGTCCGCTCGCCGATGATTTGGAGGAGAATCTCGCCTTTGAACTCGACGTCAATGTCTACGGGCTGATTCGCATGGCAAAGGCCTTTGCTCCAGTGCTGAAGGCAAACGGGGGTGGAGCCTTAGTCCAGTTAAACTCTGTCGCCTCACTTATTAGCTTCCCTGATTTCGCCTCCTACTGCGCTTCAAAAGCTGCCAGCTACTCTATTACGCAGGCGCTGCGCGCAAAGCTTGCCGAGCAAGGCACCAGCGTTCTCAGCGTGCATCCGGGGCCAATCGCTACGGACATGGCCAGTGAAGTCGGGCTTGATGAGATCGCAGAGCCCGCTTCAGTTGTTGGAGAGGGTATCGTGACGGCGCTAAAAGCCGGTGAGTTTCACCTCTTCCCCGATACTATGGCCAAGCAGATGGGTGAGGCATACAAGAGCTTTGCTGAGAATGTCGTTCTTGCTGAGCAGGATGCCTAGGGAGCGTGTCCTAGCCCAGCAAGGTCAGTGCGAGCGCGGGAGCCTGATTTGCTTGGGCGAGGATGGCAGCACCTGCTTGCTGTAGAATTTGATTCCGTACAAGTTGCGCGCCCTCCACGGCGATATCGGCGTCAATTATCCGGCTACCTGCTGCTGCGAAATTCTCTGAAGCAACCTGTGTGGTCGCCACGGCTGTTGAAAGGCGCGCCTCGAAGGCTCCAATCTCTCCGCGTTGGGACGCGAGCTGGGTCAGCTTTTGCTTGAAAATACTGAGTGCCGCACGCGCATCGGACTGCGTTGAGAGGGAAAAATCAAGCAGCGGAGAAACGCCATCCACGCTATTGCCGATATGCACCGTGATGCTGTTGGAGCCAATATTACCCGTAACCACATCCTGCACACCGTCCTGATTCACATCACCGCTGGTGACGTTGTGACTGAGCCCAACCAAGCCGTAGCTGACAAAAGCCTTAAAGCTACCATCCCCGTTTCCGAGCAGGATATCGAGTGTATTGTCATCACGGTTAGTCGCGAGGATATCAGTAAAGCCGTCACCGTTGAGGTCCCCAAGTCCTGCCCCGAAGGATTGTCCGCCGATGTCAAAATCGCGGGCGGCAAGGAAACTCCCGTCACCGTTGCCGATTAACACGCTTACCGACTGCCCGACGTTATTTGCAGTAGCCAGGTCCAGCACCCCATCACCGTTAAAATCGGCGGCGAGTAGCTCCCAGGGCTGTTGGTCTACATCAAAAGTTACCGCAGTTTTAAAGGTCCCATCACCACGCCCGAGTAAGACACTTGCAGCATCGATGAAGGAGTCAGCTGTGGCGAAATCCAATATGCCGTCCCCATTGAAATCGCCGATAGTAACGTCGTGAGTGCCGTTACCTACGGAATACGTACTGCGCGCTTGAAAGCTACCATCACCATTTCCGAGCAAGACGCTTGCGGTGGCATCCCCAGTATCTGCGGTGACGGCATTAACCTTTCCGTCTCCGTTGAAGTCAGCTAGCTCTACAGACTCAAGCGCGTCTCCCGCGGTGTAAAATACCCCTGCCGCGTAGCTTCCATCTCCATTACCGAGCAACACCGAGATTCGGTCGTTGTCGTAATCAGTCCCGATAATGTCGAACACCCCATCTTGATTCACGTCTTTAACGCTTAAATGTCTGGGGTTTCCACCGAGAGCGTACTCTGTGCGTTCTTGGAAACTTCCATCACCATTGCCAAGAAATATGTTGGCGGTTCCCCCCGCTCGGGTGGCCGCAACGATATCGACGATCCCATCGGCGTTTACATCAACAATTTCAACCGATTCAGGCCCCGAATCCGAGTCAAAGGTCTGCCCAGCCGTAATTGTTCCATCCCCTATCGCTCCGCCGAGACCAGAGATAATGCCACCATTTTCTCCAAATCCCGACTGCAAACGAAGGTCTCCGAACTGTCCATCAAACAAGGCTTGTCCGTTAAATTCCGTGGTTTGAGCGATGCGCAAGAACTCCGTTTTTAGCGCCTGAGCTTCTTCATCTAGCGCTCCGCGTTGGGTATTACTGAGCGCACCATTTGCTGCTTGTTCAGCAAGCTCGGCGAGTCGAACGGTGATATTGCTCAGTTCGCTCAGGGCACCATCGGCAATGGCGAGTAGGGAGACTCCGTCGTTGAGATTTCGCACTCCTTGGTTAAATACTCGACGATCAACTTTGAGCGACTCTGCGATGGCAAGTCCCGCAGCGTCGTCTCCTGCTTTGTTGATACGAAGGCCAGAGGAGAGACGGGTAAAGGTGCTGCTTAAGGACGCAGTAGACTGCCCCAACCGACGTTGGGCATTGAGTGCGGCGATATTCGAATTTATCGTGATACTGCTCACTTCTTACTGCATACCTGCTTTGCCGCACTGTGTGCGGACGAAACGCCATGTCGAAAAAGCGGCCCGGATTGAGTTCACACCACTCTTCGTCTCTAAGAGACGGCATTCTCTAGATATTTCTTTACTAGAATAGGTATTCTAGCGCCCTGCTCTGCTTTGTTTTGCCGAGCGGCTGGTTTTTCTGCTAGATCCTACTGCGCGAATTGTGGGCAAGTGCGCTAAGCTCAAAGAATTCCAAACAATATGTCTTCTCTTAAGGTCTGCCCCAGGGGCAGCTTACGAAATGTCTGAGAAACGATTTGATGTAATTGTGGTTGGTGGAGGCCATGCCGGAACGGAGGCAGCGCTTGCTGCTGCGCGTTTGGGGGTGCAAACCGCCCTGGTGAGCTTCAGTGAAGAAAAAATCGGGCAAATGTCTTGCAACCCTGCAATCGGGGGCCTGGGCAAGGGTCAGCTTGTCAAAGAGGTCGATGCACTCTTCGGTGAAATGGGGGTCGCCATTGATCAAACCGGCATTCAATTTCGCACCTTGAACTCATCCAAAGGGCCGGCAGTTCGCTCTTCACGCGCGCAAGCTGATCGAGTGCTGTACCGTGATCGGATTCGTCAGGCCGTGAGGGAATGCGCCAATCTCAGTGTGATAGAGGCATCAGTTGCCTCCTTGCGTCGCGAGGGCGATTGCATCCGTGGGGTGCGAACTGAAGATAATCAGGAGCTCTACGCCGGTGCCGTGGTGCTGACCACAGGCACATTTCTTGGTGGTTTGATGCACACCGGGAGAGAAAAAACGGTTGGTGGACGTGTGGGAGAGCGAGCGGCAAGTGGGCTAAGCGACTCCATACAATCCCTTGGACTGCGCATGGGGCGGATGAAGACCGGCACACCGCCGCGTATTCTGAGCTCAAGCATTAATTACGCGCTCACTGAGGAGCAGCCAGGAGATACCCCGATAAAGCCCTTTTCCTTTCGTAGTGGGCCGATAGAACGGGAGCAAATTCCTTGTTGGATTACCAGCACCAACGAAAGAACGCATAAGATTATCGCGGACAATTTCGCTGAATCGCCTATTTTTAACGGCCAAATTGAATCAGGCGGTCCACGCTACTGCCCTTCAGTGGAGGATAAGATACGACGTTTTGCTGATAAGAATTCGCATAACATCTTTCTTGAGCCAGAGGGCTTCGATAGCGACCTCGTTTATCCCAATGGCATTTCTACCTCTTTACCAGCTGAGGTGCAGCTTGCCTTTGTCCGGACAATTGTTGGCTTGGAAGAAGCTGAAATTGTGCAGTATGGCTACGCGGTGGAGTATGACCACGTAGACCCCCGAGAGCTTGATTTAAGCCTGAAAGTAAAGGGTTTCACTGGCCTTTACCTCGCCGGCCAGATTAACGGCACGACGGGTTACGAAGAAGCTGCAGCCCAAGGCATCATGGCCGGCATTAACGCCGCTCTCCACGTCTCAGAGCGTGCCCCTTTTGTGCTTAGCAGAGACCAAGCATACATCGGGGTGATGATTGATGACCTGACCACTCTCGGCGTGCTCGAACCCTACCGAATGTTTACCTCTCGAGCTGAGTATCGGCTCCACCTCCGTGAAGACAATGCAGACGCACGTCTAACACCCTTGGCCCGTGAGTTAGGCGGCCTGGTCTCAGATGAGCAGTGGGAAGTATTCGAGCAACGCCAGAAGCGCATCAGCACTGAGCGCCGCAGACTGGAGAAGACATTTATCAAGCCCACCGAGGAGCAGAACGCTTGGCTACGCAAGCACGGCAGCGCGGAGATAGATGATGGTATCTCTCTTGCGGTCTTACTTCGTCGACCCGAAATGAACCGCAAGCTATTAGTAGAGAGCTTTCCTCCGGAAGAAGAGCTCAATGCTCATGAGGCTGAACGAGTGGAAGTAGAGATAAAATTCGCTGGTTATCTCCGTCGTCAGGAGCAAGAGATTCTCAAGCTAAAAAAGATGGAAGACACAAAAATTCCAAGTGATTTTAGCTTTTTAGCCATTGAGGGCTTGAGCGTTGAAGTAAAGCAACGCCTTAGCGAATCTGCCCCGAGCACTCTCGGTCAGGCCTCACGAATTCCTGGGGTCACTCCGGCGGCTCTCTCCCTTCTTTCAATCCACTTAAAGCGAGCGCTTGCTGCAAGTGCCAAGGCTGCCTGAGGCTCGGTGTGAGTATTGGGGAGGAAATTGAGCGAGCTTACTCAGAGCTGCATCAATGGATTTTTCAAGGCGGTGAAACACTATCCTTTGCTGAAAAGCGCGATACTCACCCCTACCCTGCTAGCCTAAGCGCGTCCCAAGTAGACTCGTTCACGAGTTATCTCAATCTGCTGAGCTTATGGACCAAACGAATTGATTTGGTCGCGCCTGCGACTGAAGAAGTACTGATTCAACGACATCTGCTTGATTCATGGGCCGCAGGAATGGTCTTGGCCCAAGTAGCACCTATCGACCCCGCGATGGCGTATCTTGATGTAGGCTCTGGAGCCGGACTTCCTGGCTTAGTCTTCGCCGTCTTTGAACCAGAGCGGCAGATCTATCTCTGTGAGCCACGTGAAAAAAGAGTCACTTTCATGCAGAACGCCATTAGCTCGCTCCAGCTTTCGCGGGTGACCCCCCTCTGTCAGAGGGCTGAGCAGCTCCAAGCCCTCACTCCTGCGCCGGGACTGTTAACCGCTCGGGCATTGGGGAAGACGGAGCTGTTATTTGAGACGGCCCTGAGAATTGGAGCTGAGGACTGTGTAGTAACTGAATTGCTGGGACCTAGCTGGAGAACCGAAGCGACCGAGCCGGCAGCAGAGTCCGCCGGCTGCGAAGCCCTACTACGTGAGCTAGTCCCCTATTCTCTTCTCAGCGAGGGACCGCAGCGGCAGCTAGCGGTTTGGAATGTTTCACGTGAAACATCCAAATCGCATACCCCCTCTGAAGCTTAATGTTTCACGTGAAACATTGCCGCATAGAGCTGCCATTGTCCTAAAGCTCAGTAGATGTTTCACGTGAAACACTTTTGAGCGAACACCTAGGCCAAGAACTGCGATTTCTGCTCTAAGTGCTCTAATTTTGAGCTGAAGCCGATTTTAGTGTTTCACGTGAAACACTTTGAACAATAAATAACTCTATTCGCCCTCTTCCCACTGTGCTACAACGCTCTCATGAGCCGAGTAATTGCGATTGTGAACCAAAAGGGCGGTGTCGGTAAAACGACCACTGCAGTGAATTTACCCTCTGCTTTAGCGACCATGGGGCGTAAGGTGCTGGTGGTTGATATTGACCCCCAGGGCAACGCAACAAGCGGGCTTGGTATTGAGAAGCACGACTTAGAAGCGACGCTTTACGACGTTTTCTTGGGCGTGTTCAGTCTCAGCTCAGTATTGGTAGGAGCTGAGCAGGAGTCGCTGTGGGTAGCGCCATCAAATAACGACCTTGTTGGAGCGGAGGTGGAGATAGGCTCTGTTCCAGGCAGAGATTCTATTCTTCGCAAGCAGTTGGAGCCGCTACGTGACCAATTTGACTATATATTTATCGATTGTCCGCCTTCACTAGGCTTGCTGACAATTAATGCGCTAGTTGCAGCCGACACCTTGCTCGTGCCGCTCCAGTGCGAGTATTACGCTCTAGAAGGTATTTCTGCGCTGATGCAGACCGTCAAGCTTGCCCGCCAGAAGCTCAATCATAAGCTAGGGCTCGAGGGTGTAGTATTGACGATGTATGATGGGCGAACAAATCTTGCGCGCCAGGTGGGCGCTGAAGCGCGGGAGTTCTTTGGCCATAGTGTTTTTAATTCGGTCATTCCTCGAAACGTTCGTCTAAGCGAAAGCCCTAGTTTTGGAAAACCTATTTTTCTCTACGACAGTGATTCTCGAGGAGCGAAAGCCTATCTTTCGTTGGCAAAGGAACTTGAAAAACGCCAACAAGAACGAGCAGGCGGAGCGGGTGAGGACGAAGGCGGTGAACGCCTCGTGGCGAATCAATAGGTCCCATTGTTCCGACAACAAACGTTCAGTCGGCAGCAAGGGAAAAACATAGCCGCAGGTATTTTATTTAATTATTACAGGATGTTACAAGGCTGGCATTCGGAGGCTGAGGAAGCAAAGGTATTATGGCCAACGATCAAATAAGTTCGACGGAAGCAGAAAAACGAAAGGGCGCAAACCCATCTCGAAGCAAGAATGTGCTCGGACGTGGACTCTCGGCGCTGATGTCTGCGGGAGCTGTTGATGTTGAACCATCAAAAGACTCATTGGATCGTGTGCGTAACTTTCGCGATGTTTCGCGCGCTCAGGATGTACTGAAATCTGATTCAACCGATGCAAAAGCGAGCGCCATCGTTGATGCCGATACACCGCCAGAAGGCGGTTTAGTGTACCTCAACATCGAGCGATTACGCCGAAACCACGCGCACCCGCGACAGCATTTTGCCCAGGAAGA
>CAYGNZ010000114.1:0-9262 GCA_964351345.1 uncultured Bdellovibrionales bacterium
TAAAGAGGTGAAGTCGTATTAGTGTATCGCTTGTTTACTGAGATTGATTCGAACGTTCCTAGCAGACAGTGTGAGCAGGAGGAAATTCAAAGCGAAGGAAAAAGGCCCGCTTCGCTGTCAACGAAGCGGGCCTTTGCATATGCCGATCAACCTTCTGCGGCCTGAGCCAGCACAAGAAGTGTAGTGAAGCGCTGCTTGCTGGGCAGTATGGCGGAGTCGACTGCGTCTAGACCCTCAGATTCGAGCCATTGCACCACCTGATCGTCTAACCATTCAAGTTGGTCGCCGTCCGAATCACCACCGGGCATGTCCCCGTAGCTGAAGGTACGAATCTTTGCCCGACCCGCTGGACTCTCATCTGAACTTACCCATAGCACGAGAGTTGCAGTAACCAATCCTCCTTCGATAGTTCCTGGTTCTGCCCATGGCCGCTGCACGCCGAAGTCTAGCCGCACCACGACACCAGAAAAACTCTCCAACCAGCTCGCCGCCAATTCGACGAGTTCTTCAAGAGAGCTCGACTCAAAGGTCTTGGGGATCGCTTTCATCGATCTCACTCCGGGCTAAAACATAGAAAACCAATTGGCGCAGTAATACTATCAAGTTTAGTAAAAACTACAAATACGCACGGGTTTGCATTTCCGCTGCTTAGTTAAAGGCGAAGAAGCCGAAACCCAAGGTTGGGTGGAGTAGATATTTGAGGGAAATTTAAAGAATATCGGTGGCTTAAAATGTCCCCGTCGCCTTTAAGGCTGATAGGTAATTTGCGCGTAGACACCGCGAGGAACTTCAGCAAGGTCGGTTTCTGGTGAAAATGCATCCTGAGTCCACTCTGCGTGTCCGTCCTCGATGAGGTTCTGACCCACAATTGCCAGCTCAAGTTCTGCACTTGCTCGCCATCCGAGTCGTACATCGAGCGTCACGAATTGATCGATTTTCATCGTAGGCGAAGTCTTCGCATCGAAGCTCTCTACATATTGAATAAAGGTGTCGGCGGTAAATCCTTTGGGGAGGTTCACGCTGGAGCGAAGACTAACAATGTTATTTGGCGTTGAGTCTTCGTAGAGACAGAACAAGGGAGAGCTGAGGAGGTCTCCGTCGCAGCGATCCGTTGTTGTCTCTGAGGCAGAAGCACCCACTTTCACTAAGGCGTAGGTTGCAACCAGACGTACTGATTCAATTGGGCGATAATCAAGAGAGACTTCCCCACCAAAGCTATAGTATTCCAACTCGTTGCGAAACGTGGCGGGTATCTCAAGAAGCGGGAAGGGGGCGTCGGGGCTAATTGCAGGATCACCTAGCTCAGCTGAGAAAAAATCTGAGTAGTCAGAGTAGAACAGGGCGATGTCGAAATACAAGTTATCCTCAAGCTTACTTCTCAGGCCGACTTCGTAAGTTAATTGGGTAATTGCTTTGGCTTCATCGTTGCCAAATAGGGTTACCGCAACAGGAAGCCCTCCAGTTTCTTCGCTCGCCGGGAGACCAGAAATGAGCAGTCTTGCATCATTTTCTCCTCTTCCTGGTGTTCTCACCGATCGTGAGACCGCTCCCCACAATGTCGTCAGACGAGTCGGAGTCCAGGAAACTCTTGCCTGAGGCTGATACTCAAATCCAGTAAAATCATTCTCTAGCAGCTTTACTCCAAGTGCTAGTCGAAGTTCATCCTTTAGTAATTCGATTTCATCGTGAATAAAGCCAGAGAACACATCATGGTTCGCCGAATCTGGCTCCATACTCCAAAGTCCGGACTCATGAAAATTATCATCGGTGTTGCGATACTCAATTCCCCAGAGAAAGTCGTTGTAGCGGTTAAGCGGTAAGCGATGTTCAAAGCGAAGAGAGAATCTACTCCATTCCAAATCTGCTAAGGTCAGGTCGAATCGAGAGTACTCATACCAACCTTGCACAAGCGCGTGCGAATCCTGACCCAGGTTGCGATGCAATCGAGCATTCACACTCGTGGCAAGTTTCCGGTCCCCAACTCCGCCGATATCATCTCCACCGAGCTCTTGCCGAACATCGTCTAGCTCTAAACGAGGGCCACCGGCGCCACCCCGGTTGAATTCAGCATCGAGAGTAAAGGTATCATCATCGTTGAGCGCACTATCCAAGCGAAAACCGGGTCGAATAAACCACCAATCATCTCCGATCCCTTCACCATCAACCGATTCAAATTCATCACGAAAGGTGCCCTTTAACCACGCTCGGTATGTAGTGCTTTCACCAATCTCCCCGCCGTAACGAACAGTTCCGTTCGCGCGCTCATACGTTCCAGTTCCTCCTGAAACCAGCAGCCCTTGAGTATCCTCGCTGTCCTTCGTAATAATGTTTACCACTCCGTTAACGGCATTATCTCCCCACAAGGCTGCGCCCGGCCCTCGGATAATTTCAATTCTGTCGACATCTTCGATGACGAAATCAATCATCTGCCAGTTGTAGCCAGAGTCAAAGGGGTTGAATAAGGGTCGGCCGTCTTTCAAGACCAGCAGTAGGGGATTAAGAAGATCATTAAAGCCGCGAATTGATACCACTGGACCAAGGGAGAGTTGCTTGAGCACTTGAACTCCAGGAGCTAAGCGCAAAGCATCCCATATCGTTGTCGCACCTGAGCGCCGAATTTCCTCCCCAGTTAAAACGGTAAGGGCAGCCGCACTCTCTGAAGCACGTTCCGGCTTCTTAGAAACTGAGGTGACATCAATCTCCAACAGTTCTGAAATACTCAAATGCGACAAATCTTCTGCATGACTGAGGGAGACGCGCAAGGGTACTGCGAGGCAAACGAATAACAAACCGCGAAGTAGGCAAGTAGTTGCCCAAAGCAAAGTGATATTAAAGAGTTGAGGCTTTCGCATAATTCCCGTTTTTTCGGATATCATGCATCAGCGCGGCAGAATGGACTATCATTTTTTAGCTCAACAATAGGGCTAAGCGCCTTCAGAGCTAGCGACGAACAGTAAAGTCGCTTGTATTCGGAATTCTCGATTTCTCTAAGCGAATAGTTCTCTCAAATGGTTCCTCAAATTCGCGCCTCAAATGACCTAAGCTCAATCATAAACTCGCTGTTCGCACTGGGTTAAACTTGGACTAAGGCATTAAGAAAATGTGGAACATACTCAAGCAAACGTTCAAAGAATTCTCAGAAGACAACTGCACGAGAATGGCAGCAGCGCTCGCCTATTATTCTGCGTTTTCACTCACGCCACTGCTGATTGCCATCATAAGTATTTGTAGTCTGATTTGGGACCCCTCAGCTATTGAAGGGACGTTAGAGTCTGAGATACAGAATATTGTTGGAAGCGACGGGGCCCGGCAGATTAAGACGATGCTTGCGAGTTCACGAGGCGAAGAGCAGGTAGGATGGGCAAAGGCTCTCTCGTTTATTCTTCTTTTCTTGGGTGCAACTGGGCTCGTTGGACAACTTCAAGGCGCGATGAATGATGCCTGGCAGGTGAAGCCAGATCCTGAGCAAGGCGGCGTGTGGAATTTCATCGAAAAGCGAATCCTCTCATTCGGAATGCTCTGCGCGATTGCATTTCTTCTTCTCGTCTCCCTAGTGATTAACTCCATACTAGCCGCTGCAGCAGATGTAATCGCAATTTCAATTCCCGGCTTGTCTGAGTCCTTGCTGCTCCGAATCAATACTATCGTCTCCTTCAGTATTATCAGCATATTGTTCGCCACGATGTTTAAATACCTCCCCGACGCCAGTATAAAGTGGTCAGATGTTGCCGTGGGCGCGCTACTAACCTCTTGTCTTTTCGCCATCGGAAAATTCGCCATCGGCATGTATTTAGGAAGCAAAAATATGGAGAACACCTACGGTGCAGCCGGTTCCCTCGCGCTCATCATGGTGTGGATGTATTACTCTTCAATCATCTTCCTCCTCGGAACAGAGTTCACCCAAGTCTGGTCAAAAATTAAAGGTTCCGGAATCCAACCAGCCAAAGGTGCTGTGCGTATTGTCAAAAAGACCGAACGGCGCGAGGCAATCCCTGCGTAAACATTGAGGCCGAGACGAATATCCTTAAGATTTTTCAATAAACTCCATCGTTTTAGGAAGTAAGAGTTAGCTTGGATAAAGCTTTGAGGGACTCCTCAGGGAGATTCCCTAATTGCTCCTTTAACGTTACGTCCAAAATTATAGAGGGATAACTCCTGAAATAGTAATTTTGCTTGGCACAGTCGATTGCCGTTCGAGTCAAGCTGGAACTCTAGGTGTAAAGGAGTAAGTGATGATTAGTAAAAGGTTATCGTGTTTGGTTTGCTTTGGGATTGCGATTCTTATCGCCAGCCCTGGTGAGGTCTGGGCGGACAACGACAAGAAAATTTGTTGGGATCGGGATTCAGAAAGAGCAGGATTTGACTGTTCGATAAATGGGCTTCACACCTTACCGAATGAGGGCACGCACAGAGTGAATGATTCAAAAATCGTACAGTGTGTGTGTGGAGCGATAGAAGACTTGTATGTAATCACACGCCCCGGTATCTGCGGAAATCACGATTTTAAAAAATCGGTATTGGAGTTTTGGGAAACCTCAATCTACGACACGTTTGTAACGTATCCAGGTGTGAAAGGTATTTTCCCGAAAACTTGTTGTGACGCTGCAGTTCGACAGCGGCGCACAACGACGAAAAAAGAAGCAGAATGCGAAATTCAGCCATCACGCAATCCGTGCTATACTCTAACGAATAGTCAAGAAGAGCGTCGCAACGCGGACGGGAGCCATGGGGAAATTAGAAGAGACGAGGAAGGAAACTTAATCTATCCACCGCTTGAGGAAGATAGTGAAACCATTGGACCCTTCGAATGCCTGCTTCAGCAGCAGCAAGGTGGACAGATCCAGCAACAACAACAACAACAGCAGCAGCAATAGTTGGGTTAGCTAGTAAGACAAAAGTAAGAGTCGTAGCAGGAACAAAGAAGCGCTCTAGCTCCACGAACGGGGAAGTAGCTTCAAGCCTACTACGGCTTAAAAAAATAACGAAGTCCGATTGCTTGGGAATCCGGAAATGAGAATCAATAGTGTAGGGATATTGAGTTTACGCTGCGGCTTCTCGCACGTGTCCGGCAAGCCACTCTCCAGCCAATTCGAATGGACGAACCGCGGTATTCACACCGTGCTTCCTTAGCTCTTCCTCGTGAGCAGCGTCATCAGCAGTCCCTACGATTACCGCCTGGGGAGCTAGGGAGCGGCTAATCTGGACGAGGGTGCTGTTGTTTACACCCTTGAGCAACATATCGGGAATGGTGGAGAGAATAAGTTTTGCGTGTTCAAGGTGCGCATGCTTTAGCGTGTCGTAACTGGCGATATCCCCGAACATCGCCGCAACTCCGCGGTCCTTAAGTTCAGAAAGATGTAGGGGATTGAAATCAATCACGAGTACTTTCGAGAGTAGCTCCGGATTCTCATCGGTGAGCTTATCAAGCAGTGCTCGGGCCCCTCGGTGGTACCCTAAAAAAACTATCTCATAATATTGCTTAGCGTCTTCCTCCAAAGCGGAGCTACCGTTGACGACGGGAAAGAAGCGGCCAATAAGGCGATCCGCAACAAGGAACAAGTCGTGACTAAAGCGAATCGCATAAGAAGAGGTGACGGAGAGGAACACCATGGTAAATACCAAAAGGGAGAGCATGTTTTGAGTTAGATGACCCAAGGAAAGCCCGATGCTGCCAATTACTAAGGCAAACTCACTAAGCTGAGAAAGATTCAAACTAGTAACAAAGGCAGCGCGTCTCCCTGCACCTGACCACACAAGTAAGGGATAAATGCTTAAAAATCTACTGCCGATAATAAATGCACTGAGGACTAATACTGGCACAAGCAGCGGTCCATCCGGCAATGTCATCTTCATGCCCAGGGAGACAAAAAACAAAGTTAAGAAAAAATCTCTCAACGGAAGTGTCTTTGCACTGACGTGGACACTATAAGGGAAAGCGGAGATACACAGACCGGCAACGAGGGCTCCCATCTCCAGCGATACTCCTAAGATATCCGCCACCGCAGCCATTCCCGCGCACCAACCAAGAGAGAGACAGACCACCATCTCGGGAGACTTCGCAATTGATTTAAAAAGGTGACTAAGGGCGAATTTAGAAATCGCAAAGCCAAGGACTATCAATACAATCGTGCTTCCCAGCGCAGCAAGGATTGGTAGCACTTGCGGGTCAGCAAGGTTTGGCTGAATCGCAAGAACAATTATTGCGTAGAGGTCTTGAAGGACAAGCGTGCCCAACGTGAGGCGCCCTGGAAGAGTATCAAGCTCAGCTTTGTCATAAAGCCCCTTTACTACAATAGCGGTACTCGAAAGCGCACAAAGGAGCGCCAGGTAAAGCGATTCTAGTGAGGTAGTAACATACTCAACCGCAAGAGCATTAAACGCGAGCAACCCCAACAGAACACAAATAGGATACTGCCCAATGGAGGTAACCAGCAACTGCCGCCCCGAGGAAAGCAGCTCCCGAAGATTAATCTCTAAGCCAATAATAAAGAGCAACAACACCAGGCCCAGCTCAGAGATAATTTCCACCGAGTGAATATCATCAACAAGCCCCACCCCAAACTGCGGCCCAACAATCACCCCCGCCAACACATACCCAAGAATAATAGGCTGCCGAAGCAAATGACAAAGTAAGCCTGCAACCGTTGCCGCGATAACTGCGATCGCTATGTCATGGAGTAGATGATGCACGTAGATAACTAAGGAATGCCGCCTAATTCAATGAACCTGAAACCTAGGTTTGGGAATCTGGGTTCTGGGTAGAACTCTGTGAAAACTCGGAAGTAAAACTTGTTCCGCCGCGTAAATCATCGCGCGGCGATGGCGCACCAAACAAGATCCAACAAAGCAAAGTGAGACAAATGGCCTGTGAATAAGAGATAGCTTTAAAGCCAAATACGTCAGGGATCGTTCGGTTCCATAAATACATGACTAGGGAAGAGAAAAACAGTACATAGACAATATAAAGGGCGATAAGGACTGGGATTATGTTTAACATGGAAAGCTCTCAATCTAAGTTTTTCTCGTGTTACAACATTCCGAAGTGTTTTCTTCACAACCCCTTCAATTTTCTACGCTATACCAAGTGAGAAGATTGTTTCAATCTCTTTATTGTATGCGTTATAGCCAGGACCTATCTCAAGGAACTTAGTACCTAGGTCTGAGGAATATTCCCCACGAAAGTCCTAACAATATCTGAGATTTAAATTCCGGGATATTTTTCAGCTGGAGTCTTAACGTAACGCTGCGGGCTTGTTTGTGCAGTTGCCGTGCGCGAGTTACTCTACTGGAGATTCGCCTGGGGAATTTAAATGAAGTCAGACGGCTTCTAATTACAAGTAGAATGAGCAAACCTAAGAGTTCTGAGATTGTATTCGCCCTAATGTTCCTCCTCGGTGGGTTGCTGGGCTGGTTTCTTTTTCGAGACGAAAGGAATGCGGTCCTTGCGTACCTCGGAATAATAGGCAGTGGTGCGATTCTAATGGCAGTAGTAGACCTCCTAAACGGCAAGCTAGAGAAGCGGCCACTCCTTTTTGTAAGGCGCACGATTCATTATGTATCCGTGCTTTTCATCAATCTTCTTATTCTGGTAGTCCTGCTTCCTATTATTATAGTCCAGTTAATACTTGGTCCAGCGGCGCTGTTTGGGATGTTGCTGGGGAGCATCATTAGTTTGGTTTGTTTTGCCGAAGAAGTCGTAGGCTGGGATCTGGTCGCTGTTGATCTGAAAAATCAAGAGCCGCATTTATGGCAAGGGCTTCTCCTTTTTGGCGTAAGCCTGCTCGCTCTGTTCATTGGATATTTGGTTTCACGATATGAGCTACAGGAGCGGCTCATAGATATGCTCGCAGACGGATTGTCTGAGTTTCGCCTCGATAAAATTCTCTCGAAACACTAAGTGCCTTAGGGTTTAAGTGCACAAGATTTAAGTTCCGCGATTATTCTTCATTCTCGACATGGCGACGAATATAAAAGTAACTGCCGCCTCTAATCGCCTTTCCTCTAGGTAAACCTACTAAAAAAGCTTAGGAGAAACTCCTAGAATCGAATAAAGGGGGTACGCTTGAGACGCGGTGCGGAGATAAGCACGGCACGGGAATTGCAAAACTGACATCTCTAATAGGGCATATTAGTTCTGTAGAGATGATCAATCGAGCAATTGTTCTCTAAGAAGTTTCTTCGAAAAGTGGGGTATCCAATGTTAGCTGTAAAAAAAATCTTAGTTCTATCGCTTCTCTCAGTTTTTCTACCATTATCTGCTGCGACCGCAGAGTGGGTGGAGATTGACAAGTGGGTGGCGAATGATGAGATCGATTACGATGACTGTGATTACAGGCTTAAGTTTGGAGCACTGTTTCAGGGTCGCACCGATGTGCAAAGTGTTTTGTATATACCTGCGACGATAGCGCAAGCCTCGATAGCCCCAGGCTTCAACTCACCACGCTTCTTGAGCTTTCATATTCCGTCTAGCCTGATCAGTCAGTGGCATGACGTCTCGGAACAACTACCTCACCCTGACTCAAATGAGAACGGGCAAGCAATTTGGCGTCGAATGCTGACTGGAGAGCCCTCTGACAGCGGAGAAATCGCAGTCTTTCAAGATGGCCTTATTACTCGAGGTGTGGACGATCGAGGCTATGCTGATTTCCGAATCAACTTTACTTATGTTTCCTATGAAACCGTAGATGGTAATCTAACCGTAAGGCGTCAGGGGAGTAATCGTATTATTGATGCAAACTGGAAGAGTGAACGTAGTAACATTTCACTCGAGGAGAATTGCAGCAGGCGAAAAGACCTCGTGGGAGATGCCAACCGAGACGGGAAGGTTGATGCTGCCGACGTAGCGATCGTTTACGGAAACGTTCAGATTTTCAATCCCGAAACAGATTACGGCTTCGGCGGTACCTCATTCTTCAATAAGACCTGGGAAGAAGGCGACTTTGATGGTGACGGAGATGTCGACTACAACGACCTCTACCGAACCTTCATCGCCTATCTAGACGCCTACTATGAGTAGTCCTCAATCTAGTAGAAGATAAAAGGTCAGGTCTAATACTCAAGAATTGTGATTCGTCGATTCCCGAGTGTAAGACCTGACCTGCTAAAATTTAAATTCCAGGATATTTTTCAGCTGGAAGACTGTTTAATTCAAGTAACCTGGAACCTAAGTTTAGGTTCTTAAACGTTTTACCATCCGCGAACCTTCCTCAAAGGCCATTTCGAAATGCCGCTATCCTCTCGTGTACTGAAATCCCGAAAGACA
>CAYGNZ010000115.1:0-6469 GCA_964351345.1 uncultured Bdellovibrionales bacterium
AAACCTTGCATTGGAATCCGAACTTCGAACACGAAAAGGTCACCAGGATCCACCGGCATGATTTGTCCAGGGTTGCAGGGATAGTCAGATAATCGACACATTGAAATATTCTCATCAACAAGATTGATCTTGTAACCACTCGCGGTATCAATCATTTGCTGGCGTATCTCCGCATCAGTTTTTCCTCCAATACTGACATCTCTCATCACTCGCGAGGTAGCAAAGCGAATACTGAGAATGTTGAACGATAACCGAAGCAGGTCTGCACTCACGATCAGTAGGACAAGAAAGATGGGGATGACAATGACCGCCTCAACCATCGTTGCACCGCGCTCGGCGCAGGAGAGTGTTACCGAGCGTTTGGGGAGCTCGGTCTGTGCGGATTTCTGAGCAAGGACGCTACGCATTAGTCTCCTTGAGAGAGAGTGAGAGTTCCAGTTTCAAGGCCGATGTCCTTTCGAAGGATTGAGCCGTTCGGCCATCGTATTTCAAGTTGGCCCGTTTCGTCTTCATCTGCAAGCCCAAAGAAAATATCACTAGGCGATTGCGAGAGGTAGCCACTCCCCGCGTAAATTTCGTATGTTTGCCGCTGGCCGTGGGGGAGCAGAAGAGAGACTTTTGCACCTACGGCTTGAGGATTGCCTCGTAGGCCTTTCAGTTTTAACCGTAGATACCTCTTTGGCACATCGGGACTTTGGACGTAGGTGCGTAGCGTATCATCGTTTTGCGCGATAAGAATATCTGGGCGAGAGTCAGAATTAAGGTCGATTAACGAGCTGCTTTTCGCGTCACCCCAATTCAGGATGCCACTCTCTTCAGGCCATACGCTTCTGAATTTTCCATTACCGTCGCCGAGAAGTATGACACTCAAGCCACTGTCCATTCGACCTGTTTCGAGCTGAGGTGTAAAAAAGTTCTGAGCGATCATAAGATCCGTACGAGCGTCTCCATCAACATCTCCGGCCAGTATACCAAATCCGGGAGAGATTTGTGCAAGTGGGGGTAGCGAGATCCGATCGAATTTGCCCGTTCCATCATTAAAAAATACCGATGATTCCAATGTGTAGGCTTCATAGACTCGTGCTCGTCGGAGTTCCTCCTGTGAATAGATTTCGTCCAGCTCAGCCAGGGCGAAATCTCGGTAGCTGCTATATTTCTCAGCAAGTCCGGGGATGGCAGCCGTTGAGCAACCTTTACCACGGACGGGAAAGAGTACCCCGTTTTCATATTCGGCTTCGATGATTCGAGGTTCTTTGCTCCCGACAAAGGAGCCTGAGTACACGCGTACGGGCTCAGTTGTTGAAGCGTGGTATTTGGTATTCAGGCCGAAATTTGTTGCGGCAAGATCAATATCTCCGTCGCCATCAAAGTCTGCGCCGGTTAGTCCGTTCCACCAGCCTGAGTGGGTATCGAAGCCCGCAGCGCTGCTATCGTTCTTGAACTCCTTCCCGGTATTACGCCACAGCATTGGCGCTCCCCATTCTCGAGTAAGCAGTAGGTCGAGATCGGAGTCTCCATCGATATCACTCCACAGCGCGGCTGTTATCATTCCCGCCTCTTGTAGTCCCTTTGCTCGTTGCTCAGTGACGTCCTCGAAATACGGTTTCGACGTTTCGGATTTGTTCTCAAGCAAAACACTTGCTCCAGACCGGGGGTAGTTTCCAGGGAGCAAACGACCACCGACAAAAAGATCAAGATCTCCATCTTTGTCAAAATCGGCAGCAACAACGGGGCCACCACTTCCAGTCCGTGCAGGAATGGCGCCGACCGGCGCGAGAGTAAAATTCGCCGATCCATCATTGAGATACAGTCTATCGTGATAGTGTGCGGACTCTGGCGAAGATTCTACCCCACCACTGGCGATATAGAGATCAAGATCTCCATCACCTTCGACATCGATTAGAACCGCTCCCATATCTTCGCTTGCTCTGGACTGTTCAAGCGCGGGAAAGCTAGCCTTGATGAAATGTCCTGGGCGGTCTTGGAGAAGAAGTTGGCCGAGTTCTCCCGCAGCGCCTCCGAGAAATAAATCGTAGTCACCATCGTTATCAACATCGCCCCAGGCGTGACCTGGTCCGAGCTGAGAGAGCTTATTCGGCAGGAGTGGCTGCTGAGCGAAGTCATCAAAGGGATGTTCCTTATGTCCAACGTGTGTGAGTAGAGGAGATGCCTGATAAAGTGGTTTTTCTTGCTTTTGCTTTTGCTCTTCCGACCCGCCCTGTTTTGGTTCGGTAATTTGATAAAAGCGATTCGCTTCCAATGATTCAAAAACTTGTGTGACGCCCTTGGGCCAGTACACCGTCAGGCGCTCAATAGAGCTCGCAGCGCCGAGGCCAAAGTGGAGTAGTGGTTCATCCGATGAATTAAATCCACGCACCGGAACGAGTTGTCGAGTTTGCCTATCCTTGCTGGTTTCTAGCGCAACTCTTGCTCCTAATCCTTGCGGAGCACTTTGTGTGCTCGCTAAACGAATCAACACACTGTTGCCGGAATTCTGATCGTTTCGAAGAATCAGCGAAGGCTCATCGAGATTTATAATGACTAAATCCAAGTCGCCGTCTCGATCAAGGTCACTCGCTGCGGCACCATAGCTCATGCCGAAATGATCCAGCCCCCATTGCTCGCCGATCGATCTGAAGTGCATTCCGTCCTTATTTCGAAAGGCAAGGTTTTTTTCTCGACGGGGAGGGGTGTCGCGAAAGACATCCCATTCTTCGATGTTCTCAAAGCGTTTCCGGGATGCGATGGTGTCGGCATCCATGAAGTCTCGCGTAGCACCGTTGGTGAAGAAGACATCAAGGAGCCCATCGTTATCCAGATCCAGCATTTTTACTGACCATGTCCAATCAGTTTTGGCGAGCTTGCTCATGAAGGCAGATTCGATGAAACGCTCAGTGCCGGTTCCGTACAGCAGAGCATTTCGCATGAGCTGTGGGGGCGGGCCAGCAACTTCTAGAATTCGCTGGTTATTCATTGAGCCCATCGCAAGCTTTTGTCGAAAGTGATTCGACCCAGCCATATCGGCGACTAAAAGGTCCCAGTGGCCATCGTTATTGAGATCACCAAAATCGGAGCCCATGGAGAACCAGCTCGTGTGCGGAATTCGCTCTTTTAAGACATCGCGAAATGTCCCGTCACCAAGGTTCAGCCATAGGGCATCGGGCTCTTCGAAGTCATTGGCGACATGCAGATCGGGATAGGAGTCATTGTTCACATCCCACCAAAGCGATGAAAGTCCCATTCCTCGGTCCTGTATTTTTGAGTGTGCGGTCACGTCCGTGAACACCGTCTCACCGTTGAGAAGTGTATTCCGAAAAAGTAAATCCTGGCGCCCGACGTTCTTGACCCGAACCTTACCTTCCGCATCTTTCGTGAGTCGGTAGTATTTCTTCATTTCTTCGAGGAGTTCACCTTCGGCAACTCCCTCTTTCAACGCAGCTTTCCCCGGAAAACCACCTTCACGGCATAATCGATTATTGAGGATAAAAAGATCCAAGCGTCCATCGAGGTCGTAGTCAACGAATGACGGCATCATGCAGGCATCTTTAAACGTGAGTCCAAAACGTTGAGCGCTTTCAGTGAATTTGCCAACTCCGTCATTGATAAATAACAAGGGTTCCTGTTCATAACGACAAACAAGCACATCGATGTCTCCGTCCGCATCGATATCCGCTGAGGCAACACCTGTGTGCCATCCTTCGAAATTACTAATGCCAGATTGTTTCGAAACATCCTCGAAACGTAAGCGGGAGGTTTGAAGATACACTCGGGACTGCTCAGGACCAGAAGCGATAAAAATATCTGGACGCCCATCCCCGTTAAAGTCGTTGATGGAAATGCCACCGCCTGCGTAGCCCGTGACGTATAATCGACGGAGGGGGTGATCGGGGTCTATTCGAGCAACGAAATCTAATCCACTTTCCTCCGGAGAGAGCTTGTGAAAGCCTTGAGTCGTATCGGAGAGATTTGCTGAAAATACTTTTTCGGTAGAGAGGAGCTCAGCCGTTGCATTTTCTGCCGGGGCAAGCTTGGGAGCGAACGCGCTACTGAGTAAAAACTGCGTGAGCAGTATTGCTCTTACGCTCCGAAAAACTCGGCAGGCAAAGCGAGGGGTTGGCCTGTTAGAATTAGTTTTCATCAATGTAAAACAGATTGTAGGTGGCTACTTCTCTAGACATCCCTTAGCCTCTATTCTTGACGGAAACTAAACAATGACCGACTATACTAGTCAATAATAGATTGAGCGCCGAGTTACTACAAGATGAAACCTTCTGCTGATCCCCTTTGCCAATCACTACTGAATCTCGAGGCCTTCGACAGAGATGGGGGAGCGAATACTGAGCAGGCGCACGAACAGGGGAGTCTCATTGCCGAACTTGCGATTGTGACGCCTTTTATACTTTTTCTTGTGTTGGGTTCACTCGAATTCTCGCGTGTTCTTGATATGTATCAATGGACGTCTCAACTTAGCCGTGAAGTTGCCAGTATTGCGTATCGAACGTGTTCGGCGAAACGCGCACCATTTCTTCAAGCTTGTCTTAGAACACGAGTGCTTGATCGAATTGATCTGAATAGTGACGCCTTAACTCCTGGAATCGAATACATCATCGGCACCTACAATTACGGAGAGGTGGCTGATGCAGGTGCACCCGGAGGCACTCGAGCAAACGTCGAGCAACTGCGAATTGAAGGCTCAACAAACAGTGAATTCAATCAATACTTCGAGGAGCACTTCTCGGTTGCCGCTTTAAATGATCAGATCGATTCGACGACGGAAGGTAGCGCCGGCCTTGCGCTAAAGGAAAACGGAGTTCTCGTGATCGTTACGGCATTTATCCCTTTTCAAGAAGTGGCAAGCGGTAGCGTGATACCATTTTTTCGTTTTGCAACACCAGATACCATTCAATCCTCAACGATAATTTAGAGTTTTAAACAATGAATACCCATTCCGTGTTTTCAGAACAGCATCGTTGCTCAACGTCCGAATCTTTTTTGCGGCCAATTCGAAGTGATCAGACCGGCGCAGTGCTGATCACGGCGGCGGGGGGGCTAATCGGTCTATTAATTCTCATCGCCTTAGCCCTGGACGCGGGTAACTTATACCGAGCACGTATCGCTCTTCAAAACGCCGCTGACGCCGCAGCCATTTCTGGGATTGGCCATACGACCCAATTGGGAAAATTTACTTTGGAGAATGATGATCATGCTGGTATCGCTGCGGGCGATGATGCCGAGACGAAGGGCAGAAAAATAACAGATTATCTCGAACCTCGTTCCCTCGCTGTCGCACGAGCGGTCATGGGACGCTCTGGCTACCCGCATCAGGAAGGCACGGATTATGAAGTGAGCTTCGTGACGGATGTCTTCACCACTCCCGAGGCGAGTAATAGTGTTGTCTACAGTTATCAGGTCGCAGTGCAACGGCGGGTTGATTTCCTCCTTTTCGATAAAATACCAGGGGTGAATGCCGAAGGGTTCCTTGATTTAAGTGCAACGGCGACCTCTACGCGAAAAGTTGCCAACGTGATGGTGTTTATTGATATCTCCGACTCGATGAACTGCCCCGTGGACGGAGACTGTTTGTGTTTGCGGGTGGAGTCTGAGGGGCCGTGTGAGGGTGCGTCCAAAATGGACGCACTGACGGAGGCACTGAAAGTTTTTCTCAAGATGTTTGATCCTTCTCGGGATCGTATTTATTTTGTGCCGTTTAATATCCGTGGAGCGGCCTTTACTCTACAAGATTACATTGATGCGGTTGAACAAGGAACGGTGGGACCTCCCTTGCCGCCGGTTGAAGAATTAGAAGAGGATGACATTGATCTTCTGCTCGACATCGCAAAGATCACAGTAAATAACCCAAAGAGTAGCACCAATATCTGCGATGCGATCATGAGAGGTCAGCAGCGCCTTGAAGCGGATGGTATCTACAAAACCCAGGATGTGAGTTATTTACTGTTTTCCGATGGTGCGCCTACTGCTGGTAGATTTCTGTTTGCAGAATCTAGTCGACGAGGGAACGCCCTACCGCCATGGGATATTGGTGCCGGTGGTTCTTACGACTATACTTCCTATACCATCGCTTGGGCGGAGGAGACTGATGATGGACTGATTGAACGATTTGGCCCTTCACCGCTGGTGCAAACCAATCTTCTTACGACTGATTTTCTTGGACCACAGCCTCCAGACGAGGGCACGGGGGAAAATGATGACCGCACACCTTCGGCTGCTGGTTGGGCGGCGTGCAGTATCAATTTACCCGGTCAGCCGATTCGAGCAGTGTCCGAAAGTGCCCCGGTAAATGTCGTGGCACGGGACGTTTTTCGACCCTGCCTACGGAATCTTGGGAGTCATCTTCCCGGCGAGCCTGATAAAATCTATGGCGACTCATACGACGATGGTACCGGTGGAGGTGGAGGAGCGAATCAGTTTCATGACTATGCAGAAATGTATTACAACTGCGCTATTCAGC
>CAYGNZ010000115.1:6569-9229 GCA_964351345.1 uncultured Bdellovibrionales bacterium
GGAGCGAATCAGTTTCATGACTATGCAGAAATGTATTACAACTGCGCTATTCAGCTTACCGATCAGCTGCGCAACGATCGAGGTATTGTTCATGTAATTGGCCTCGGTGAATCGGCGGACTGGCAACTTGACGGTACGGGTGAGTCTGCAAAGTTGGTCGATCCCTATCAGCGAGTTGAGGACGTGCACAAACGACACGATATCTTTAATGCTCGTCTTGCCGCAGATGATCTGTACGCAATTGAATCACCCCAAGTGCCTTCAGATGTGCCATCCCAATCTTTTCCGGAATGGGACTATGAGGGTTACAAAGACTTTGCGTCAGTGAACACCCTCAACAAACAGGGGACGTACATGGCGACCCCCAATGCGGCGGAATTAAAATTATTATTTGAGGAGATGGCGCAAACTATCCTTCACCGACTCGTAGAGTAGTATCTAAATCGAACAAGTTCAGACACTTGGAAGGTGTTACTGGGAATTGAGGCATTAAATTACTAGTAGCATATGAATTTCCGGGGTATAATGAACAAGTCTGCTTTTAGTTATATCGCTCGCGCCCGACGCGACTAACGCTTGTTGTTCTATGATACGTCGTTCAAATCAACTTATCGTTATCTTTGCCGTATTGTTCTGTTTTTCACCAACCGTGGCGTTTGGGCAGGTCACTGCACGCTTACCCGAAACCCCGGTTGGACCTGATGATTCTGATCCACCCATTGTTCCAGATCGGCCCAACACCCCAGTTGATCCCAGAGATCCTTTTTTAGACCCTTGTCCGACCGATGCGATAGATGGTCACCGATTTTCCATGCGGTTTGATAGCGGAGAAACGACAGTTTTTCGCGGTTCAGAGGCGCAGTATGATGAAGGTCGGGGAATTTGGTACATGGATTTTCGTGTGGGCGATGGCGGTCGCTATGGCCGAGTGACGATGGCGTGTGCGCGCAACCCTAACGTCGATCTAGAACTTTCGGGTACGGGGACACCAGAGCTATTTTATGATTGGGGCTGGAGCCGTCCTCGAGATGGCTCCGAAGGTAGAAACACCGACGAACGTCTCAATAATGTCGATGATATTATGGCCGATGATGACGACCGAACCGCCTGTTTCAATTGCGGAGTTATTCGGGATGTGAAGGGTTGTTTTCCTCCGGGAGTTCGCGTGGCGCTCGACGAAAATGGAGCGACGAAGAAAGTAGAAGAAATTGCAGTCGGTGATAAGCTTTGGAACCCTGTTCTTAAAACTCAGGTCGCAGTGGAGCGTGTCATTGAGGGGCCCGAGTCTTTGCCTATTATCGAATTGAGTTTTTCAGAGCACAGTGTCCGTATGACGCAAGGACATCCGGTGAAAACTGATAAGGGAATTAAAGCAGCGAAAACGCTCACCCTTGATGACAAAGTGCTGGGCAGTGATGGCGAGTATCACTCGGTAGACGCGCTTAAGGCGCTGCCAGTTCGAGAAAGTCAAAGAGTTATCAACTTCGTCATGGCGGCAACCGGGTCAGATGCCGAAGCACGAATGATTTCCGCAGATGGCTTGGTGACCGGTGACTATGTCGTTCAGCAGGAAATAGCACCTGAGTAGTATTGTTTTTTGTGCTTGCTGTGCATGGTATCTTGGCTACAAGCGGTTGAGATCTGCTTGCCTCCTTAGCCCCGGGTGATCGATACTTACTCAATGAGAACACTGCCAATTGCTCCTTCTATGCCACGAATCCTAGCGCCTCTTCTAAACGGCGCTTTTTTTCTCCTGGTATTGCTGCTTGCTGAATCTGCGTACGCACAGGACTATAAGCCTACATTTATCGAAACAGAGACTCTGAGTTACTCTCGCAGTAATTCGCCTGAGCCTAGACCAATTGAAGTTCAGGTGGTTTCTCAGGCGCGTTGCATGCGGGGCGACCTGGATGTGATGATGCTAGATTTTCAGAATTCGAATCGTAAGTCCGTGTTACAGATGAGTATCGAGTCGCTTGGGTCCTACCGAGATGTTGCGAGGGTTGGAAAGATCGACCCAGAGTATCGGCCCAAAAATGGTGTAATCGGAGAGTTCGAAGTCGCTCTCCCGATATTCGATTCGCCGACAGTGTTAGGCGTGTATCTCTGCGCGAAGCCTCGAGCGAAAGACCAGGATGCTCCAGGCCCGAATGCCGCAAATCCTGAGCAGCAGAATTCTCGATGTAGCACTCAAAAAATAGTTCCCTTCGACGATTTGATGCGTCCTCACCGGGTCGATACGGGTAAGGTGTTTGGTCCTGACGGCGGGCTCAAGCGCGCTCCGCTGCTCTCGCGTAGACTCACTGGCCCCTCAAAGCGCGTATATTTTTTCCGTTACGTCATCGCGTATCAAAATACCTTGTATGTTCCGACCGATTTCCCCGCCGAAAAGGACTACGCTCAACTTCAGTCCTATCTTTCTCAAGTGCAGGCTGACGTTAAGAGTTCAGAGGAGCTAGTTAAGAAAATCAAGGAAGATAACGAAACACTCGGTTCGATGCCGCTAGAGAAATCAAAAGGTGGGCTCCAAATCACGCTACCATATTACGATGCGAAGAAGTGTGGCTCGGTGAAAAGCAGAACTCGAAAATAGTTCGCAGAACTAAGTATTGAGTAAATGAAAAGGACGGCTCCAGGTCACTGAACCATTTGGTGAAAAC
>CAYGNZ010000116.1:0-4231 GCA_964351345.1 uncultured Bdellovibrionales bacterium
GTAATGCTTGCATCCGAACCAAACACTGATATCCCCGCATAGCCGTAGAAATCGGGACCTTCCCAGTTATAGTGTCCTCCGATTGGGGTAGTGTTGGCCCAAATGTTTGCCGCGATATACTCATCCATGCCCAGTGGTAGAGTCATATGGCTGTCTGGAGGAAAGGCTTCGTTATCGACAGTATAGGCATGAAAAGCTGAAGCGAAACTTCGCAGCTCAGAGGCGGTCGCCGCGACATTCGCTCGTTCTTTGTAGCTCTGGTAACGAGGAACCGCGATTGCAGCGAGTAGTCCAATTATGGCGATCACGACGAGCAGTTCTATGAGCGTAAAGCCCTGGTCGTACGATTTCACTATTGTCGGTCTGTCAGCTTGCTGCATTCCCCGCGTCCAAGCACTGTCCTGAAGATCTAGAGAGCGTCTGAAACTGTGCAAAATCTGTTCCTGAAACTGCTTACATGCTCAATCGTCAATATTTTTGAGGAGCACAAGGGTAGGGGACAATTTTTGTCCAAAAAGCGCCGAATGTTCGTTGTGGGGAAACTCAAGCAACGCTTGTCCCAGGATAGAACAGGGAATAGTTCGTTAGGCTCCGGCCCTAGCTTCGACGCGCTTAGATTCTCAATCCGTGGCTGCCGATCAAGAACTGCAGTCTAGCCTTATCCGTACTCAGCGTGCGATATCTGTAGGCGTCTGAGCCAGTTCACAGCAACGCGAATAGAAAGCAGCACTTCGCTAGTTCGGCGCTAAAAAGTTTGCGCAGGAGAAATTCCTCGGCAAAAGCTTAATTTCCGATTAAAATGTCGTTTCGGTTGTTTTTTCTTGCGCCTTTGTGTCGGCCTCGTTTCTGGTATGTCTCAGCTTTGCTCAGCACGCGTTCTCAGTCCACGCCGTGATTCCGTTGGGGCGGTAATGGTTGAGCACGTCGTGATTCTGCCGTTGTTACTAATCTTCCTTACCGTGGCTCTGGATATGCTACGGATTAGCTATAATTCTCTCTCCACTCAGTTCATAGCGGCAAGGGTCCTACGAGAAGCGTCAACGGGTCTTTTGGATGGAACCCAAGTGCAAACTCGAGTTCTTGATTTGGCGGGCGAATTGAGTATCCCACTCGCGGTTGAAAACGTTTCAATGTGTCCAATTACCCAATATCCGTGCAGCGGCGTAAGTATTGGTGGTGCGGGAGAGGTCGTCGTTCTGAGAATCGATGTACCTATCCGTGGCTTTTTGTTTGGCGACAGGATTTGGCAGCTCTCAGCAGAGCGCTTTAATTTAAACGCCTTCGTCGCAAGTCGAATGGAGCCAAACTAGTATGACTCTCGATAGTTTGCGATTAGAGGGAGAGCGCGGCACCGCGATTGTTGAATTCTGCTTAGTAATTCCCCTGATTATTCTTTTTGCTTTTGCTGGTCTGGAATACTCCAGAATGGTTCGTGAAACACAGATTGCAAGTTCTCTTGCTCACGTGTTTGCTGACGTCGCATACCGAGACTGCGCTGCGGAACGAAACGGAGCGAAGTTTGATGCAAGCGACTGCTTACAGTTAGTTCATCAGCGCCTTCGAGCGCAATGGCAGGGGCTTGCGGGAGCCAGTGAAGTGGTAGTGAGTATGTATCGTTTTGACGGGGTGGTGAGCCTCGAGGCGCAAGTAGTAGCAGGCTCCCAGCCCTCGGCGTACTCTGTCGCGAAACTTAATCTGCCGAATTCCTCCGTAGGAGACATCACTCGATCGCAAGAGGTGATAATCATCGCGGAAGTTTTTTTGCCCTTCAGTTCATCGTTCAGTTTTATCCGAAGTAGCTCGCCAGCTGGAAACTTTTTGTATGATGTTGCGATTATTTAAGGTGCGCGCGATGCAAGAGCGCGAAGATTCAGGGACGATCATTATTCTAATGACGTTCGTCTTTATCGTGTTGCTTGCGATGTCAGGTCTTGCAATTGATGCAGGTAATCTTTATCGCAGTCAGCAGACTTTGCAAAAGGCCGCAGATGCGGGGGCATTGGCCGCAATTGGATATAGCATGCAGCTTGGTGAGGCGAAGTTCAATGAAGAGGTTGAGACAAGGTTTGGGGCAGGAAATGAAAAAATGTTGTTGGACGAAAAGGCGATTGAAATCGTGCTGAGTAATCTGGCTGATTCAGGCCTCCCGCAAGACCTTGAACACCCCGTGAGTATTGTTACGGAATATACGAGCACGCCAAGTTCTAACGTAGCCTTTAATTATAGCGTAAACGTCGATCGCCCCGTCGATTTTCTGCTCATGCATCTTGTGCCGCTACCCATGCTGGGTCTTGGCGCTACGGGGCGCGGTCGCACGCTTGCGGCGAATGCCGTCTCACAGCGAAAAATTGCCAATGTTGCACTGCTATTGGATTTTTCAGACTCCATGGCTTGTCCAGCCAGTGGCGACTGTCTCTGTCTTACCCCTGCTCGAACTGGTCCCTGTTCTTCGCCGTCGAAATTAGACCGCCTGCTCGATGCAGTTGTAGAATTTCTAAAAAACTTTGATCCGAATAACGATAAAATTTTGTTGGTTCCGTTTAACACTACAGCACGTAATTTCACTCTTGATGAGTTAGCAACTGACCCCGTGATTCAAGGTGAGGATGTAGAGGAGATTGTTGAGAACCTCAAGCTTGACCCAGGAGTGGGAGGGAACACCAATTTTTGCGACGCAATGATGCAGGCCTACGGTAGGATGCAGACACTTGCACCGGATCAAGAAGTTTCCTATGTGCTGTTCTCTGACGGTGCTCCTACTGCGGGTCGCTTTCTTTTTTCATCCCCTGCAGGGATCAAGCCCTGGGATCCCTCTGGCTTTGGTGCCTATGATTACCAGCACTATACGGTGCAGTGGTATGACTCCAGTGGCCATCGTCCTGGCCCCTCGGTACTCTCTCAAACGGGTTTGCTGCAAATGGAACACAGCGGCGCAGCTATTCCGGGGAGCGGCGATGGGGTAAGTTCGCCAGCCGTTGCTGACTGCGGTCCCGCATCAGCGCCACCGGTTGCTTCAATTCCTCAAACAGCTACCGCGGCAGATGAGGTATTTGCGGGATGTTTAGGTGATCTCGGATTTCACATGCCTCAAAGTGCGGGAACAGAGTATGGCGTTGGAGGGGCCGGTGATCCCGATTTTGTCTCTTGGAGAAAGCAGTACTACCATTGTGCGGTGCAGCTCTCAGATTTTCTGCGAGAGCATCGCGGGACGGTGCATGCGATTGGATTAGGAGAAGATACCACTTTGGGGGCGGATCCTTTTCAGGACATCGATGATAACTCCTCCCGAAAGGATATTCTAATGTCTCGAATTGCAAATGATTACATCCAAGGTGTGATGAGACCGCAGCAAGCGGCAACACCTTGGAATCATCCCGAATTTACCTTCAGCGGCTACTCCTCCTATGACGCGCTTAATTCTAAGGCCTCACCAAGACAAGGTAGATATCTTGCGACCCCCGACTCAGAGGAGCTCGAACGGCTGTTTCAAAGTATTGCTAGGAAGATCCTGCTGAGTTTGGTAGAATAGAAGAGCTAGGGTGTCAGGCGGTGGATCGAACAACCGTCCTTAGCCATTACATTAGCCATAAGGACTCACTCTACATTGCAAGCAGGACGCTTCAATACTCGCGGAAGAAACACTGTGAGCAGTCCGGTCATGCCTAGAGGTTCTATGTTGTTCAGCAGCAGTCTGCCAATTCATCACTCCAAGTCTTTACCAACAATTTTTAGTTCCTTGGCCTTACTCTTTGGCGGCTTGTTGCTGCTTCCGGGGCACGCACAGGCTCAGAGTGGTGACTTGTTATCAGGTAGCCCAGAGAACATTCCAGCATTCGTCGGCTCTGACAGCGATCCTGATGGTCAAAATACCGATCCGAACACTACGGCACCTGAATGTCCCTTGTACACCGTAAGTGTGAAGTCTCGAGGAAGGAATCGCGATAATCTTGATCTCGATGTTTCTCAAAATTCACCGTCCTGTCTCCAGCCGTTGCTTGATACGGCGATTACGGAGTGTAACGCAATGTCGAGCGCTCAGCGTAGTGCCTGCGTGACGAATGTGGTTGGAGTTACGGGGGCACCGGCGCATGTTGATGACTGCGTGGTGCTCTGTAAGCTTTATTCAAGTAACCCAAATAATCCAATCGGCCGGGATTATCTTAGAGCAAACAACGGACTCGGTGATGGGAATCATACTTTTTACTTTGATGATTCCTGTGACTTTGATCAG
>CAYGNZ010000116.1:4291-9089 GCA_964351345.1 uncultured Bdellovibrionales bacterium
TACTATTATTCTCCAATTTCATTACTTTGGGCTCCAGGGGCAGATGTTGAGTCTGAAATAAGTATTGTGCAATTCCCGCTTGACCCACGAAGTAGCGGCAAATGGTATGAGTGGAAAGCCTCGGCAGAGACTCCTCTTTTAGTGTATGACCCTGCAGGGACTGCTGAAGTTACGGGGGCCTTTCAGCTCTTTGGTAACTGGACCTTTGGTGGCAAGAGTAAGACTGCCGCCTTGGATAGTTCAAGCCCAGTGGCGCCGACTCCTTGGCGAGATGGCTACGAAGCCCTTGCAACCTTGGATGAGAACGCGGATGGAAGAATTAGCGGGCAGGAACTCGCCGCACTTGCGCTCTGGTTTGATGACAATCGAAACGGTCGCGCTGACGCAGGTGAAGTTCGACCGATTCAAGCAGAAGGTGTAACCGCCCTGTTTTATTCTCCCGACAAAACAGATCCAAGCACTCGTAACATCACTGCCTCTCTTGGGTATGAGCGGATCGTCAATGGTGAACTAATCCGCGGAGCCTCGGTTGACTGGTATGGTGCAGAGGGTAGTAGCCCGCTAGAGTTGGTTGGCAAACAACTACTGGATAACGGCTGCGATACTGCGCAAACTACGGCTACGCAACCCGATGATTTCGAGTTCGAGGCTGCTGCGGTGAATGCAAAAATTTCACTTACCGGAGCCTGGGAGTGGGAAGTTGAAGGGGGAATGCTGGAGAATCACGGTGGAAAAGGCCTGATTATCATCGAAGACTTAGGTCAGAACGGCGTTCGCGGTAAGTCGTTACTCGAGACGAAGTTTAGAAAGCCGATTGAAAAGCAAAGCGGTTTACTGCAAATTATTTCCTTTGAAGGACAAAAAGAACTCAATGCGGATGGAGATCTTACCCTTGTGTTTAACTCAGAACGGACAAGAGGGTCGAGTTCAAATAGAAAAGCTCTGATCACTGGCGAAGGTCGAACCTTACTTGGAGAGACCCAAACGCTAATTCAGCAGGGAGGAAAAACAAAGAAGCTCAGCTACCGCTGGAAAGCAGTAAAGCGTTCTGAGTAGTCATTTTCCCCTAGATCCTCAACTCTAGAAGGCCTAGGGCCCGCACCAGGCTTGATAAATTGAGAAAAACCGTGATAGCGTTGCGGTAGTTCTCTCTCCTGACCGTATCATCTCAGCGAGCACGGTAGTCCTACGCCGAGCACCAACTTCTGTCGGTGTTCGGCGAGGGATTGCATCGTCGTAATCCCCATACGTTTCCAAGTTATAAAGTTTAGTGTGATGAGTTGCTTTCTGAAAAAGCAAGTCATGAAACGCGGTTTCATGGCGCGTCAAGTACGTGTTGTTTCTACCAGACCTCGGGTAGTTCACCCTTCAATACAAGACCTCATCGGTGAATTGCTCGGGATTGAAATCCTCGAAGCCTCTGATGCCGACTTGAGTTCTTTGGAGAGAACACTGATCCGGGCTTTTGCCGAACAAGATCAAATCCCGAACTGCGCTTCGGAGTTTGTCTACTGTGTGCTTAGTAATACTTTACGGTATATCCAAGAACACAATCTCGGCTACACGAAGTTTACGCATTACAGTTGGAGAGATGAATCCGGAGAGCAGCACTGCGGCCTCGGCTTTGATATTCACCTAGAGCATCCGTATCCGAACTGTAGTTACTCATTGTGCCCAATGGGTCGCAATGAAAAAGCCGTCGAGCTTAGTCTTAAAGTCGAAATGGACTCTTGCGATTTCAGGCCAGTGCACCGAGATGCAGTAGAACCTGTAGTTACCGCTCTTCTCATCATTGGCAAACTTTTAGCCGTGGTTCCAGATTAGTTCCTTTGCGCGAAGCGCATTTAGGTTTTGGGATAGAATAGAGGGGCTGCATCTCGCATACGAGCGAGGCTTACTAAGACGCAGGTCCGTTCAGACGACGATGCGCTCCCTTCTTCCAGTTCTGTGCTCGGGATTTCGATTTCTCGTTGAAAAATAAAACCCGGTCGGCAAGAGTGGTAAAAACCTCTGCAAGCGACCGGGTGAATCGCTTCTTACCAACAAAGAACTTGTGGAAGTTCAAGGTCGGGCGTTTCGTAAACCCCATCAACTTGCTGTTGAAGGCGAGTGTTATACATCGCGTCCAAGTCGATGTAGCAATACTCTCCGGTTTTCTGATCGATGATCTTTGAATACACCTGATTCAGAGCCCCTTCGATTCTGTACTTCATCGACCACGGATGGTACAATCGGTCCTCCATGGTGTAGCGGGGCTGGCGCTCCACGCCCTTAAACGGCTCCATTTCGATAAACGCCACTTCGAAAGCTCGTGTGCTCTTCGGCCAGGCGATACTCCAATACGGTCCACGCAGATGCCAGCCGTTATCCTTGAGCCCTGCGAACTTAAGCAGTGCGAGAATCATCTCGTCATGCATCCGGGTGCGTTTAAACTCCTCGTACCGAAGATGGTTCCAAGGACTGGGCGTGGTGACGATAAGCAGAAGCAGCACCATCCCCGTCAAAATCAGACCAATCCAGATGAACACGTTGAATGTCCACAGTGCCCCAAGTGAAGCGATGAGACCAAAGATAGTTGCGAAAATAGCCATCACGATGAACTGCGACTTCATTTCGCTGGACGTCATCAGATCTTTGGACATCCCGTGCCAAGGCACGGTGATCGGCTCTTTGAGCTTTCGCTGACACTTCCTCACTTCTGTCGACAACTCCGCGATGACGCGGTCGACATTTCGCTGAGGGGCGGTGATGACCTTCATTCCCCAGCAGTAGAACTGTTCGACATCTCGTTCGAGCTCAGTTTTCGTCTCCATCTTGTAACGTCTTTCCGTTAAAACCCTTTCCTCTTGCCAACTAGGCAACTCTCGCTAGGACGAGCGCGTGCCCAGTTTTGGGAAACGTATCTATTCGAGCCGATGCCTGGAGAGAACGAAGCTGCAAAGCAACTCAAGTGAGTCGCTCAAGCGCGAAACTGCGCTATTCTCCTTTATGAGCGAGGGAGCGCGGCTTGTGACAAATATACTCGATGACAAAGAGTAGATCTTGAAGAACCGAGAAAACTTCTAAGCAAAACAGATGATTGTGGATGTAATGCCTTTTACTAGGCTCGGAATGAGCCGGTCCGCCTGGGAATGTGCGTGGAGAGACAATCAGCGCGGAGTGCCTGGAGTTAACGCTACAGATTGATTTGGTCCTACGGGGGGCTTCCCCAGGCATAGGTTCCAAGTTATCCTGTGGTTGCTTTACTTTAGCTAGTCTCAGCAGTGATTATCGCCCGTCAACTTACAGAAAAGGAGGAGATTGGAGTGTCAGGAAATATCATTGAGTTAACGAAGCAAGAACTGCCCGCGAACTGTTACGTATTCAAGCACTCAACTCGCTGTCCTATTTCCTCCGCAGCGGCTGAGGAAGTCAGAAATGCAAGCTTTTCTATACCACTATATTGGATCAACGTGGTCGAACAACGAGCCCTCTCAAACTGGATAACTGAGACCTACAATGTCCAGCACGAATCCCCTCAGCTCTTACTAATTGAGCAGGGCAAGGTAGAGAGTAACTGGACTCACCGAGCGATTAAGGCCGCGGTATTTGCGAGCTGAGCAAGTGTAAACAAGACTAAGCAATCTCAACTCTAGCTTTAGAGCAGGCGCGCCGTCGGGCTAGCTTAATGCACTAGGACTATCCATCCTCGCATTGGCAGTGACTTGCGTTTGCCATCGATTTACCGCAGAATTACCGAGTCTTTCTGCGACTGCAAAATCTTACCCCTTAAAGACACACGCGTTCTCTCACTCCCTTAGTTGAATCAGCAATTAGCTTCTCTTTATTCAATACGCCCTGATGCATTGATTAGAGAGGCGCCTTTGGTTTTGTGTTCATTCATTTCAGCAGAGAAGTGATGCAACAATTTGGTTATACCGTTCTTGGTCCCTTCGATCTCGGTGGCAAGCGGTTGATGGTGCAACCTGCCACAGGTCTGCCGCGTTCCGTGCAACCCGAGAGTATTCATCAAGCAGAAACCCATGTGTTCATCGGAGATGACGAGGCCGTGCATGTCATTTCGACGGGAGCGGTTGTTGAAATCGAGTTGCCGAGCGGTACTCAAGGCGTTTCAGTGGTAAACGACCGCGAGACGGTTTACGTGGTCAACCTTCCGGATGGAAACTTCCTCCGCATGCTTCGCAATGAGTCCGACGATGGAGAACCTCAAGAAGAACTCGATTTTGAGACTGCCGCCAACGCCAATGAAGCAATTCGCATGCTTCTTGCGCACCGCAATAAGGGTATGCTCACTCATAATCTGCGACAATGGATCGAGGGTATTGAGCAGCTCGATTTGCTGATTGAGGAGGGGAAAGCTGACACTAGCCTTGCTCGACGAATGATTCCTTGCGGGCACGCCCAGTTCATCGACGGAGCCTTGCCGATACAATACAACTTTAGCGGCATGCAGTGTGACCCGCCGCTTGGAAGAATTGGCGGTTGGGCACTTGAGCTCCCGGAAGAGACTCTTGCAACACAGGTCAGCTATCCTGAACGAGGGGAAGCGAGCGAATCCGAGGCGATATGGTTTGCCCGTCTGCCAAATCATCATACGCTTCTTTTCTCGCTTTCAACGAAAGTCCTCTATCAACAGCAGCCGACGCTGCCCGGAGTTTTCCCGTTTAGCTTTAGCGACATCCGACAGAATCGTGGATTTCAGAGTGTCTCTGATATTACTTCTGTTGTGCTCGGTGTGGCGGTATTCAAGAAGTTCTAACGTTCGCCTGAAGTTTCGATGGAGAGCAATGGTTCTCAT
>CAYGNZ010000117.1:0-8962 GCA_964351345.1 uncultured Bdellovibrionales bacterium
AGTTCTTCAGGCTTGGCTCGAAATCGACCGCGACAAAGTAGCCCAGGAACAACACGCAACTATAGAGCGCCAGGGTTGAGCCGAGGGTAGCACCACCGAATTTCAGAACCGGGGGCTTTTTCACCTCGTTGCCCATCGCCTTACCCATGAAATCAATATTGGTATAGGCATCGAGCATTAAATGGGAGAGAAATCCGACTAAGGCTGCGCTGGCAAGATAGAGGCGGTCGTACCAAAAGACATCCCAAAAAAGCAGATACGTCAGTTCCCCAGCGATAATCGCCGCAGGGATGCTATGCATTACTCCGCGATGAGTGGTCAGGCTTTGGATGGCGCGCGAGACAACGATGCGGGTTAAAAGATAGGAACAGACGATCACCAAGACGATTCGCGAGATTCCTCCGACTCGAAGCACTGGAAAAAACTCAAAAGCGAGTAATGGTGAAATCGCGCCGAGAAGTCCAGCGAACTCTCGTGAGGGGGGTCCTTTGCCTGAATCAACGTTGGGTAAAATGCCCGCAACGGTGACGATAACGGCTCCGAGCACCACCAATTCATGGCTCACATCGAAGATAAACAGACCTAGAAGCGCGTAGACCACGCTGAGTCCAAGAGATATTGAAAAATGTGTTTGTTGCTCGGCCATGTACCTTAACTCCTTAGACCTCTGTAGAAATTAGCAACATCGCAGGGCATTGAAAAACGAAATTTCCGTCGAAGAATATCGAGCGGCTTTTTCGGGCATCAGAGCAGCCCGCTAAAATCAGTGAATTTTACTAATAAATTCGCCGTCAGGAACGTAGACCGGAGCTGAGAGAGGGTCGGGAAGTTCGAGCAGCAAATAGCTAAAGCTTACTTGCATTCCCTCAGAGCGCTGGCTATAAAACCCTAATATTACAGTGTTAAATTTCTGCCCACGGTGCACGATGAAAAAGTTTCTTTTAGTTGCTTCACTTGCTCTTTTGCTCCTCTTACCTTCTTGCTCAGCAAGCAAAAGCGGAAGCGACGTTGAACAGATTGAGGAAAGTAACTTAGATGCAGCCGCAACCAGCGCTGAAGAAGAAGCTGCCGCGCCTAGTGAAGCTACCGAAAGTGCAGAGACGACACCTGAGCCTGAAGCCGAAACAGAAGCTGGAGCAGTTACTGAGCCAGTAGAAGAAGAAACTCAACAGCTCTCATCGGTAGAGATTCTTTGGCAAGTTCCGGGCGAAGCGGTTGAGTATTACTATCTGCGACATGGCACTGATAGCTCTAATCTTGATTCTAAAGAAAAACTCGCGGTGAAAGATTTAGAGAAAATTGATCATCCCGAACACGGCCCGCTCTTTCGCTATGTGATATCTGGCGTGCCTGCCTCCCAAACAATCTACTTTACCATTCAGGCGGAAAATCAGTTTGGGCTCTCTCCTGAGAGTCCTGTGCAGCAGGTCGATTCAGAGTAAGGGCGATACGCAAAGAATTAGCGTCGAGTAACTTTCAGCCGTTGTAAAAACTCCGGTAGGGTATTGAGGAAAAGCTCCCCGTATCCCCAATGAGTCTCTCCTTCGGTATAGAGCTCCCCTGTTGCCGAACTATCTTTTGCTGTCTTCGCAGATACCCGAGCTGGTTCAATCTGTGTGCCCTCGTTCCATTCATTCCAGCTCGTCACGGTGAGCACAGGAGCTTTCTGATCAAGGAAGGGCGCAGCCCAGTGCTCCAAACTTTGCTCGAAAAACAGCGTGCCATTAGCAAGCTCTCGGGGCACCACATAGTGATTTTCCTCAAGCCGCACTCCGCGGTCATTATAGCCAGGAAGCACGCCAGGGATGAAATGTATGCCAACAGTTGTTGCGACTTTTTTGTAGTGTGCATACAGCTCAGACACATCACGAAGAAAACGCTCCGCGCCTTCCTTACCTCCATGCTCAGTTCTTGCCGAGTCATAGGGATTGTATGAGGTGAGCGCATCAAAGGCAGACAAGCGATCCCAATTCGGCGCGCCTTCTGCAAGAAGTAGCAAACCGTGCTTATTGGAATACTTCAGCACATTGAAAAACACTTCATCACCGACAATATAGAGCGACTGTCCGGTGGTTTCCAACACATGCGCCCGAGCATCGCGAATGGCTTTTGCAACTGGCCCCACTAGATGGCGACTTGCATAGACATACAGCACGGCTTTTCCATTGATTCGGAGATAGTTCTCCTGAGCAAAGTAATGCTTGGCAAGATACTCCCAGTGTTTCCGCAATCGTTGGGAGCGCTCTTCGGTCATAAAAATGACGTTTGACTCTTCCCCTCGGTAGGTCGTGTCACCTGCTTCTTTTAAATCCAGCGACTCATAGAGAATTGAAAACTCCATCCCCTCAAGACGCTTATTACGAACCACATGCGAATAAATTCTTTTGCCAATCCAAGGACGTTTCGGCCACCAGTCAAAGACGAAAAAATCAATACCCGCTTGCTTGGCCCAAGCGACGTGCTGAGAAAAAGTATTCGCATCAGCGCTGTGATATTCGCCCAGTTCTGGTTGTATGGGAGGCAAGGTATGCTGCCCGATAACACCGCCAAGCCAGTTACTTGGGAACCATGAGTAATAGTGCGCCCCCACTTTAAGCGGTAAGGAATCTCCATCGATCCGCTCTGCGGTTCTTGTGATGAGAAGAGTCAGGGGCACAAAAAGACCAATTAGTAGCACCGCGAATGCCTTGGCTGACTTAAAGGTACTTTGATACTCGCGCTCACCGCGATCAAGCAGGGCGCCAAGAATCAAAGGCAGCAACACGAACTGCCCCAAGAGCAGATGAAAAAAACGCAGCGGCAGGCCGATTACTTCCTTTGCTTCTTGGCCCAGGCTGGTCAACATCACCACCTCAAAGCAGAGCTGTGCGAGCAGAGAAGCCGCAGCGATACGATAACAATTTCTAGCGCGTCGGCTTCGCGCATCAAAACTGGCAACAAGCAGGCAGAGGATAAACAGCCAAATCGATGGTTCGAGGAAACGGCGCAACCAAATTGCTGTTTCAATCTCTAGGGAGCGAGTAACGAGAGAGCCTGGCATGGCAATGCCCACCGCGACTATTTCTTTTCCGCCACTGAGCCATTGGCTGTAGAAAAACAGCGAGAGCAGAAGGGCAAAGAAACCGCGCGATACGGTTTCTCGCTCGACAATGCCATCAAAAAGACTTCGGGGACTTGCAGCAGTGAGAAATAGCACACTGACGGCAGCATAAAGACTGAGAAGGCTCGCTAAAAAAAGCTCAAAGACTAAAAGAAAATGTGCTGCGCCGTAAGCCTGGGTTAGGTCCATACTTCTTTTAAGCTCAATTGGACCGAAGAGACCCCTTGATAGGTATTTAATTCAACTTGGTAGGCGACGTTTACCACTTCGTCCTTCCTCAACAACGGATGCCCCTGCATATTCCAAGCAACGGCATTGCGAGAGCACACCGAGTCGGCAAGACGAACTCGCAGATGCGCACCTTTTATCGCCGATACAGAGTCAACCCGCACGCCCTCACTGACAAGCAGCGGAGAGGGATTGCCAATACCGAAGGGAGCAAGGAATTGTAGTTCCGTTGCCAGTTCATAATCCACTTCCGAGAGCGTAATTCGGACATCCGCATTGACTTCACGCTGCAGCTCTTCGGCTCCAAGCTTCTCTTCGGCAACCTTAAGAAAGCCGGCGTGAAAGTCATCAAGATGTTTTGGCAGCAAACTAAATCCACCCGCTTGCGCATGCCCACCATGGGTCAGCAATATCTCACTGAGGCTCTCTAAAGCTTCGGCCACATGAAAACCGCGGATACCACGCACAGAGCCTTTTATCACATCAGTGACTTTCTCTCCTTGCTTTACTTGTCCTGGTCCCATCACCGCCGCAGGCCGATAAAACTCTTCAACTAGTCTCTGAGCAGCGATACCAATTACTCCGAGATGGTATTGCTCCCCGTAGACTGTCAAAGCGGAGCGTTCGCTGGGATCACCTTGGCGCTTAAGCTTCGCGATGCAGGATTCTCGAACTTGATTCTCAACCAAGCGCCGTTGATCGTTGAGGCGGTTCATTCTTTGAGCAATTGTTTTTGCTTTTTTAGAACTCTTGGTCGTGAGCAGGGTCACTACTTGGTTTGCATCATCAAGCCTCCCCGCGGCATTAATGCGCGGGCCGATGTTAAACGAGATATGACCGGAGCCGAAGCGTGGATTGTCTCGCACTTTGGCCACATCCTTCAGCGCTTCAATGCCCACCCGCCGTGCTTGGCGTAAGGCCTCTACACCCCGGTGTGCGATGAGGCGATTAAGACCCGAGAGCGGAACCATATCGCAGATAGTTCCAATCGCAGCCAAATCAAGAAAGTCTTTTGGATCAGGAAACTCTACCTGTTCAAAGCTAGCGCGTTTTCTGCCTTCTGTGCGAAGCAGCACGAGCAGCATCCAGACCACACCCGCTGCCGCGAGCTTGTGATCTGCAAATGCGCAACCATCCTGAGCGGGATCAACAATCACATCAGCTTGAGGCAACTCTGGTCCAGGAATGTGGTGATCAAGAATGACGGACTTCATCCCCTTGCGGCGAGCAAGTGCAATCTCGTGGATACTTGAAATTCCACAGTCTACGGTAATCAGTAGCTGCGTGCCGCGAGCGGCAAGCGCTGAGATCCCCTCAGTGGAGACTCCATACCCCTCGACAAAGCGGTTGGGAACGTAACTTGAAACCAAGGCGCCAATCGCATCAAGGAACAACACCAGTTGCGCGCTGGAGGTAAGCCCATCGACATCGAAGTCACTATAGACCGTGATTGTTTCTTTGTTTTCGATGGAATCGAGAATTAGATTTGCCGCTTCGGTGAGATTTTTCATCTCCGAAGGATTCGGCAAATGATCCTTAAGACTCGGAGAGAGAAAGCCTTTGGCAACTTCGGGGTCGCTTACTCCGCGTGCGATTAAAATCCGAGCCGTTACTTCCGAAATGCCTAAGTCGGACTTGAGACTTGAAGCCTGCGAGCGATTTTCCGAGGCAGCATCCTCTCGTATAGAAACGAGTGGCGTATTAAAGCGAACAGATGGCGTACGCTTAGGTTCGGCAGCGGGTAAGGAAAGTGCGCTCACGCTTTCTTTTTCTTTGGCTTCTATGTTCTCACGACCTCTGCAAGCAGATTCTTCTTACAGAAAAGATAGTAAATGCTATCACGTAACACAGCCAAAACGAAGTAGGGCTTGGCGAAAAATTGTTGTTTCAGCCTTTTCACGCAGCAGAGAACGCACCGTAGCCTACAATATCGGGACGAATCCCTAGGGCTTCTAACGCGGTTTGTGGAGAGATTTTTCCGCCAAGTAGTGCGGAACGAATACCGTCTGCAATTGAGCCGTGGCCTTCAGTGTATACTCTTTTATAAAGCCGCTGATACAGTGCTGCAGAATTAAGCACACCGCTTAGAAGTTCATGCTGCAAGGCTTCACTAAAGGTAATGATTTCAAAGACAGAAATTCTACCGAGCACTCCGCGTTGCTCACATAGTTCGCAGCCCGCTTTGTAGTATACCCGAGTTCCCAGAGGAAGACGTAAGAGCTTGGCAAAGTAGGGGTCGACGTCGCGGGCCTGCTTGCAATGTGGGCAGAGTAGCGCAAGGAGCCTTTGCGAACTAACAAGCCGCAGACTACTACAGAGCACCTCGGCAGAAATGCCAAGCTGAAGCAAACGAGTAATACATTGTAAGGCCGAAGAAGCATGCACCGTGGTAAGCACTAGCGTTCCAGTAAGTGATGCTTCGCAAGCGGTGCGGGCAGTTGCAGGCTCCCGAATCTCACCAATCATCAGCACATCAGGATCTTGGCGGAGAAGCTTTGGCAAGAGATCGGCAAAGTTTGCGCCTGTTGCAGAATGCACTTCGATTTGACTCACCCCCTCAATCACTCGCTCAACAGGATCTTCTAGCGTAACGACGTTCTTGGTTGGCGTATTGAGCAGTTCTAAAGCGGCAGCAAGCAAGGTCGACTTGCCGCTACCAGTCGGACCTGAGGCAACCACTAGTCCACGGTCACCCGCGATTCCTGCGGTAAATAGCAGACTCTGCTGCTTACTCATTCCTAGTTGAGTAAATACGGTTCCGTTCCGAGTTTTTTCTAAACTAAAACCTGCTTCGAGCAGGCGAATAACTATCTTCTCTCCGCCATGCGTCGGCAGAATTGAAACCCGTAGCCGTATTCTCGCCGCATCAAAGCACAACTCGAAACTACCTTCGCTGACCTCCTCAGGAGCACTCGATGGCAGTCGACAAAGCACACGAATGCGACGACTCAGTGCCGTGGCTACCTCGGGCGGAATAGAGAGCGCGCAATTCTGATCAAGAATTCCTCCCAGACGAAATCGTAGCTGGGTGGAGCTTCGTAGGGGCTGGAAGTGGATGTCACTTGCGGCAAGTAAGGATGCTCGAAGAATGATGCCCTCGAGTAGTAAAGGAATGCTGAAGTTCCCCAGCTCAGCACTTGGCGCCACGCTGGCTTGCGCCAATAGGTCTGCGAGACACTCACTGCTTCCTCGGTAGGCTCTAAGTCTCGCCGCAGCCAGGCACTCACTAGACCGTGACTCAAGCTCTAACTCGCAAGCGGTGGCGAATTTTAAACTTCGCTCCAGCTCCATACCGGCTGTTGCAGGCAGGGCAACGAGCAGTCGACCGCTGCTCCTTATCCTTAGCGGTAGGACGTTGAGGCTTTGGGCTTGTTCATACGAGAGCAATTCTCTGGCGGCAGCCGTTGAGCGCTGGGCCAATAAACGCCAGTCTGAGCTTAAATCGCTTTGAGTATAGACAAACTCGCTGAGCGACTTCTCCTCTCGAATAAGGGATGAATGAGGCATTCCTCTGTGATTTACTGCTTTATCTGGTTTTTTTTGCGCTCGCCGCGAAGCTTACCTCATCTTAATCGTCAGTAGCCTGATATTTGTTACGCAGTGCCCCTGAGTGGGGAGAGTGGATTTTTTCCGCTCCGAGTAAAAACACTATATGGCTGGGTGTTTTATTCTTTGGTAACTTAGCGTATTCAATCTGGGGTGTTTTTTCTCCCTAGTTCGGTTTACCCACCTGACAAATCTAATTTGGGGTAAACCTACCATTGTTAGTCAGCCCTAAATGGGAACTCCCCCATACAGCGCTTCAACGCTTAGAGCAGTGTTGAACTGGGATGGGGCATAAATCAGGAAGTCGCTTTAATGATCGGTATAGCTTTTCTCATTTCTCTCTTTACGCAGTTTGCACCGCAAAACGTTTGGCATGTGCAAGAAGGTCCAGCGGAGCTAAGTGTTGAGTTCCAAGAGATAAATACGATTAAGATCGGTTCAGCCGTCATTGCTGAAGGCGAGTTGATTGGTAACGTCAGCAGCATCAGCCCCATCGCCTCAACGGCAACTGGTCTAGACCGGGAGAGTGGTGGTTACGCAGTACGACTTAAAATCACTCCACATCACCGCGCTATCCTACGTAAAGGCACGGTAGCCCTAATCAAGACTCCATTTTCTACTACCCGTAAAAACCCTGAAACGGTCCTCGAACTGCTCATCCCACAAGATGTCACTTCGCCCGCATTAATTGAGGGTGATACGCTTGTTGGCTACTCCTCTTTCCAGGAGTTCTGGTCTGCCGATTTCTCAAAACGCGGCATTGATAACAATGCCTTTGAGCTAAGCTCAGCAGACGTCTAGCATTCTCCAGTACGAATCTGTTCGAATCCGCAGCTTGCTGAAATTTTCGCAAGCGCAGCCCCTTTTCGGCGATCCCTTAAATTGCAGTAGTACTAACTCCTTACGCCCTCTCCCTGAGCAGCTTTGCGCTCAATCTAGATTTTTGCGACATAACATAGGTAGAGTTTGAAACCAGGGTAGTAGAACTGCCCTGAGCGGACTCACAAACAAGCGCGACGAGCATCAAAATCAGTTTAGGTGGTATGGAGTAGTAAAATGACTGATGAACGGCCAAAAGAGAAAAATCTTTTCGAAGAGCTAGGCCTGGAAGTAACTAGTGGGAAAGTCGAAATTGGTAATACGTATCCAATTTTCGGCATGATTACCGAGTTTAAGAGTGATTCCCCTGGCGCTGTCGTAGCTGAATTAAATCACAGTATCACCGCGCGGATGAACGTCAGTGATCAAGCTCGACTGGATGTCCTAAAAGGACGAGCTTTTGAAACTGGAATTTTCATCTCCCGCGTGCTGGCAACAGAGCCTCAGGTTGAGGTGGAGTGCGAGAAAGTGATTTTCGGAAAGTCTCAGGCTTTTAATGCGTAATAGCAACTCTTTAGTGTAAGAGTTCTGATTCTCTGCTCGTCTTATCTAAGCTATTCTAAAATCTCTGATTTTTGTGCCGACAGCTTTGGCACTCGCCAAACTTTATGCGATAAAACTTTTGAGACGATACAGATTAGGGGGCTGAGTCGCCCCACGCGATTGCGATTTTATTTGAGGAATAATTGTTTTGGCTTCCGATTCGCCACAAAAAGAGAACGCCGTAAGTAAGGGTATAGCTGATTCTCAGTGGGCAGAAGTATTCAGCTTACTTAAAAGCCTCATTATTTTCGTCGGCATCGCCTTCATGCTGAGAGCTTCTGTGGTGGAAGCATTTAAGATTCCCTCCTCTTCCATGGTCCCGACACTGCAAATTGGTGACCACATACTAGTAAACAAACTGAGCTACGGCGTACGCCTACCGTTTAAAGTTGAAACCGCAGTGGATTTTCGTCTGCCCAAGCGCGGAGACGTTGTGGTCTTCACCTTGCCCGATGATCCCGCTACCCCCGAGGACGAAACGGAAACAAACATCATTAAGCGGGTCATTGGTTTGCCAGGCGATACAATTGAAGTTCGCGGGATGAAGATTTTCATCAACGATGAACTGTATACCGATGACTCGGACTACGCGATTTGGGTACTAGGCGGACAAAAAGACTTTGGCCCCGTCGAGGTTCCCGAGGACCATGTACTCTTGTTGGGAGA
>CAYGNZ010000118.1:0-8910 GCA_964351345.1 uncultured Bdellovibrionales bacterium
ACAACTTCCTCGCGAAAGGGTCGGACCATCTGCGAATGGGAATTGTAACAACCCTCCTTAATATAGAGATCTCTCCCTTCAAGTTCGAGAGGCGTATACGGTTTCACCGAGGCAATGGTCGGAATATTTGCGTCTATCGCCGCAAGTGGAATGTATTGCACCGGCCCCCCTATCACCACTGCAAAAAATGTTAGCAAGGCAAATCGGACGGGCATCCCTTCTAGACGGCGATGCCAAGGGTTGGGATGCTCCCCATGATCTTCGGCGTCCTCACTCAGCGGTAAGGCCTGGTAAGTCGGGTCGCTCAAGTCCGCACTCACCTTCTTCGACTCCTTAAGCGTCTTGATGAGATTAAACACGAGCATAAACATTCCGATGATATAAAGACCACCGCCAAGAACCCGTATCCAATAAAACGGAATGAGTCGAATCACTGTCTCGATAAACTCAGGATATTTGAGCAAGCCCTCATCGGTAAATGCTCTCCACATTAACGCTTGGGTAATACCGGCAGACCACATCGAAGTGATGTAGAGTACGATTCCGATAGTGGCACACCAAAAGTGCGCCGCCATCAACTTCGTACTCCAAACCGGCACCTTCCAAAGCTTGGGAAGCAAGTAGTAGATCATGCCAAAGGCGATGAAGCCGTTCCAACCTAGTCCACCACCGTGTACGTGCCCAATGGTATAGTCCGTGTAGTGGGTAAGCGAATTTATCGCTTTGACCGCCATCATCGGCCCTTCAAACGTCGACATGCCGTAGAAGGTAATTCCGGCGACAAAAAACTTTAGCACTGGATCCGTCCGTAGCTTGTCCCATGCTCCGCGGAGAGTAAGGAGGCCGTTAATCATCCCACCCCAGGAGGGTGCAATCAGCGCAATTGAGAATACCACTCCAATAGTTTGCGCCCATTCAGGCAAGGAAGTGTAAAGCAGGTGATGCGGTCCCGACCAAATGTAAATAAATACAAGTGACCAAAAATGAATAATCGACAAGCGGTAGGAGTAGACCGGTCGTTGTGCGGCCTTCGGCACAAAGTAATACATCAAGCCTAGAAATGGTGTGGTTAGAAAGAATGCCACCGCGTTGTGACCATACCACCACTGCACCATGGCATCCTGAATGCCGGCAAACACCGAATAGCTTTTAAACAAGGAGACTGGGAGCGCGAGAGAATTAACCACGTGCAACATTGCCACAGTAATTATCGTGGCCAAATAGAACCAAATTGCCACATAGATATGACGTTCCCGGCGCCGCAGTAGCGTACCAAAAACATTCACTCCAAAAAGCACCCAGATGAGCGCGATCGCGACATCTATCGGCCACTCCAGCTCCGCATATTCTTTTGAAACAGTGATGCCAAGCGGCAACGTTACTGCTGCCGAGACGATAATAAGCTGCCATCCCCAAAAGTGTATTTTTGACAAGGTGTCACTAAACATCCTCGCCTTGGTAAGGCGTTGTAGGGAGTAGTAGATGCCGGCAAATATTGTGTTTCCTGCAAAGGCAAAAATCACCGCATTGGTATGCAGCGGTCGAAGTCTTCCGAAGGTCAACCAAGGGAGCTCGAAATTAAACGGCCAATAGGCAAGCTGTAACGCGATAAGCAAGCCCGCCAACATCCCAACGACACCCCAAAGAACTGTCGCAAGGACAAACTTTCGCACTATTGCATCATCATATTGAAAAGATTCTAGCTTCGCGTTCATTCCCTTTCCTTTTCTCTCAAACCCAACAGCATACTACTTGGCCCTTGGCTCCCCCCTATCCCCTTCGCTCCCGTTTTCTTCAAACAGGATTCTCATCGCAGGAGTAGTTGTATCCTCAAATTGATTCCGCTTGACCGCCCACGCAAACGCAACAATCGCCACGACAGCGAGCAAGAGAGTGAGCGGTATAATGACAAAAATAATATCCATCCTGTACTTGCTGCGGCTTTTCTACACTTGCTGCTACTTTCGGTTTTCCTCAAAGCAACCTCGGCGAAGCGAGAGCGAGGACACTACCACCGTCAAGGAGCTAAGCGGCATTAACACTGCGGCAAACAAGGGTGTGATCTGCCCCGTCACCGCTAAGGCCGCACCCGACACGTTATACAATACTGAGAAAAATAAATTCCGGCGTATAACTCGTACTGTCTGTTCGGAACCAAGCAGTAGTGCCTTTAACGTATTGAGACACGGCGTTGTAAAAAAAACATCTGCTGATTTCAAGCTTGCCTCAACTCCTCCGCAAATCGCAACACCAACATCAGCCGCAGCAAGCGCACCACTATCATTTACACCGTCTCCAAGCATTAAAACATTGGAAAATGCTCGCAGTTTATTTATTTCTGAAACTTTAGCTTCCGGTTCAAGCTCTCCGTGGGCCTTACTTGAGTCGATTGCTAAAGTATTAGCGATACCTCGAACAATTTCTGTATGGTCCCCAGAGAGAATATGCGTCGCGAGCTTTCGTTGTTTTAAAAATTGAACAAACTTTTTAGCCTCTGGACGTAAGGAATCACTAATCGCAAACACCGCTGCAATTTGATCGTCCTGCGCAAGCAAGACGGGACTACAAAAGCCTGCTCGAGATTCTCGCAAAAAATCTTCTTCAACTGAATCTATTAGGATTCCACAGCTTCGTAACCACTTCTCCGATCCAAGTCGCCAGCACCTGCCCGCTTCATCACGGCAAATAACACCCTTTCCTTGAAGGTAGTCCGGGGATTGAACGAAAACTTTGGGTTCAAGTTGTCGCTTATCGAACTCCCGCAAAATTGCACTCGCAACAGGGTGAATCACATTCTGCTCTAGAGCTGCGGCAACCGAAACCGCGGTCTCGAGAGGACAGCGTGAACGCTCAAGAACTCTCACCACCTGAGGAGAGCCCTCGGTAAGGGTACCTGTCTTATCAAGGCAAACACAGTCTACCTCCACCAGCCGCTGAATCGTTGCTGATTGTTTAATAAAAATTCCATTTTTCGCCGCGCTGCGCAGCGCAACACTTAGCGAAATTGGTGCGGCAAGCCCCAGGGCACAGGGACAACTCACCACTAAGAGGGCCAGTGTTGCCTCAAGGGCTGCGTCAAAGCCTTCATTGAGATACCAATAGCTTGCACAAAGGCTGGCCGTCGTAACGACCGCAAGAACAAAGTATCCTGCGAGTCTATCAGTTAATTCAACAATGGGAGCTTTGGCCGCATTACTAAATTCTAGCTCTAGCAACATCTTGCCTAGACGGGTGTGTGCTCCTGATTCTGAAACGATAACTTCGAGAGGAGCGGTAAGATTTCTTGTTCCTGCCCAAAGCATGTCCCCTGTGCGACAAGGAACTGGCCGGGATTCGCCGGTAAGAACCGAGCGATCCAATAATCCACTGCCTTTCTGAACTAGTCCATCAATGGGAATTACCTCATTGGGGGCGACCACTACTATTTCACCGGGTTTCAATGCTGCGGCGTAGACTTCCTCAACGCTTCCGTCACTGTTGCGTTTTTTGGCTGAACGTTCGCTAATGCCGTAGAGTAATTCATTCTGGTCCCGCACCCGGTCCACGCTGCTTTTTTGTAACCATCGCCCCAGAAGCAGTAGGAAAATGAGCATGCAAATGGAGTCGTAGTACACATGGAGACTCCCTCGGAAGGTATTCAGAACACTCGCGAAAAAACCAAGCAGTATTCCTAATGAGATTGGCAAATCAATATGCAACATTTTGGAGCGAAGCCCAGACCAAGCTGCACGGTAGAATGGCAATGCCGAGTAGGTAATCGCGGGTAAGGAGAGTAGACAGCTTATCCACATGATAAATGTGGCATGGCGCATTGCAATACCACTGAACCAACCTTGATATAAGGACACCGCAAGCATCATCGTGTTCCCTGCCGACATTCCGGCAACCCCAAGTCGCATCAACAAGGCACGACGGTCTTGCTTTTCAGCGGCTGATTTCCCTCCGGTCCGTTCCAAAGGTGATGGAGGGTAACCGAGAGAATCAATCATTCTCGCGATTTCTGAGAGCTGCGTTGACGCATTATATCGAAGAAAAAGCCTGGAAGTATCATACTGCACTCGCGCCTCGAAAACGTCGGGAACTATTTGAGGCAGCTTCTCAAGCAGCCAAACACAGGCAGCACAATGAATGCCTTGCAGATAAAATACGATACTCCTCTCACCGTCTTTTGTTTCGGAGACATAACGAGATGCAAACACCTCATCATCGAAGTACGCATAACTCGAACCACTAGGTTGCGAAGCCTGTGCAGTGTCAGGAGGAAATGCTGCGCGCTCCCTGTAGTATTGTTCCAGACCGAGTCCGTGAATAATCGCATGAACGCACTCACATCCGGCACAGCAAAACTGCGCTTCTGAGGCGCTCATGCCGAGACGAGTGTCTGGTATGGCTAAGCCACAATGGATGCAGAGTGCAGACGCTGAGGTATGGTGTTGCGATGATTCCATGGAGTGCTAGACTAGCGCTAGTATAGTAGAATGTCATACGCTAAATGGCCCAAGGGATTGGGCTTACATTGAGAACCTCCATACTTTTATTTTCTATTAAACTTTATGGGCTCTTCATTTGCCGCAGTTTTTTTAGCCAGCGTATTAGGCAGTGGTCACTGTGTGGGGATGTGCGGCGGACTTGCTGCGTTCTGCGGAGGCGCATCGAAAGAGGACACTGCTGCTTCGTCGTTTTTCTCCTCGGCAGCCTACAATCTCGGGCGCTTCTTCAGTTATGTTGTTTTAGGAGCGATAGCAGGGTTTGTCGGAAAATCCGTAAATGTACTAGGCTCTACCGCCGGTGTACAGCAGAGCGCGTTTCTCGCAGCAGGCATTCTATTACTCATTGCCGGAATTACCGGGTTTTTGGGGAAAAAGCCTTCCCAATATATCTTAGGAAAAGCCAAGGCGAATACGCTTATTTTGCGAGTGCTCTCCTCTCCTCGAGTAAAATCCCTAGGGCCGACCCAACGCGCGGCAAGCTTGGGCCTTCTTTCTGCAGCTCTCCCCTGTGGTTGGCTTTGGGCCTTTGTGGTGGTCGCTGCGGGCGGCGGCTCGACGCTACTTGGCGCAGGTGTGATGGCGGCATTTTGGCTCGGCACCGTACCCGCACTCGCGCTGGTTGGAGGCTTATCTCACGTTTTTAAAACGCGGCTACAACGTGTCTCGCCACAACTGAGTGCCGCATTCCTCATCATCGCCGGCCTCGCCTTCCTCTTTCAGCACGGAGGGAATCTTGGGCAGAACCTCACTCCCCGCTCCGCCTCCGCTGCAATCGAAGAAGCCCCCGCTCCGCACTGTCACTAAAGTACCTGCACTTACACTTTCGGGGATTACTCCTCCTCGCGCTGCACTTTAATTTTCAGTTTCACTGCGCAGCCATCCTCGACTTCCAGGACTTCAGCCGCAACTTCACCTAAGGTCACTTTGTCGCCCACTTCAGGCACCTCGCCTAACTTCTCTGTAACGGCACCTGAAATTGTCTCCGCCTCATCCGACTCGATAAGCGCGCGGAGTGATTTGCTGAGCTTATTCACCGAGACGCCTCCCTCCACGTGATAAGAATTGGGGCCGCTTGGTGAAATCCTTGGCGCTTCTTCATCAAACTCGTCTTGTAGCGATCCAACTATCTCCTCAAGCACATTCTCTGCGGTGATTACGCCAATTACGTTCCCGAATTCATCAATCACCAAAGCCATATGCTGCTTTGAGGTCTGAAAATGACGCAGTAGCGCGCCGATCTCCATTCCGGCAGGGATTTTATTTGCGGGACGCAAAATGGAGTGAATGTCGAAAGATTCTTCACGATAGCCTCCGACGAGGTCCTTGATGTGAACAATGCCCAGCACGTCATCGAGCGAGCGCTGACAAAAAGGGTATCGCGTGTGTTTTGTCTCCGCAATAATTTGTAAATACTGATCAAGGGTCTGCCCTTCCTCAAAAATAACAATATCTTTGCGAGGAATCATCACTTCACGCGCGACTCTATCGTCAAACTCAAATACAGCGTTAAGCAATTTGTGCTCCGTCCTTGTCAGCTCACCTTGGGAATGTGCTTGCGCAAGCAGGCCTCTAATTTCCTCTTCCGAATGTGCACTCTCGTGTTCGTTTACATCCATCACGCCGAACACTCGAAGCATGAAGTTGGAACAAACATTAAGCGCCATTAAAAAAGGATAGGCGCATACGTAAAATATCCGCAACGGTAGCGCGCACCACAGCGCTACTTTCTCCGGATTTTTTACCGCGTACATTTTTGGCACCTGCTCACCAATTGTTAAATGCAGAGCAGTAATTAAGGAAAATGCGACGGCGAATGAAACACCATGGATTACCGCTGGTGAGGTCACTCCTAATGCATCAAATACCGGACGAATGAGTCGAGCAAGAGCAGGCTCACCGATCCAACCTAGCCCCAGGGAGGATAGAGTAATACCCAGTTGGCAGGCGGAAAGTGCGGCATCGAGACGTTGAAGCTGAGAACGAACTAGTTTTGCAAACGCACGTTTTTGCAACACGAAGGCGTCAATCTTCGTTGGTCGCACTTTTACCAGTGCGAATTCGGCGGCAACGAAAAATGCATTTACAAATACCAGTAAAATGGCAAGTGCCACCAAGCCCAAATTTTCAGCAAGTAGTTCCATTATTCATCCTAGCAAAAGTGTAAAAGCCACGAGCAGAGGCAAGAATCCAACCAACACCGAAGCAAATCTCATATCGAAAAGGCTCTCCTCGAGTATCTACGCGAATTGCCTGCTAGTTTTCTAGCACAACATGAGCAAAACAAGCACATCCGAATTTTTCACGCCGATCGGAGGCTTCAGCTTTCTCACATCTGCACCGATACTCTAGAAAAACTTTTGTATACGGCGCCTCCTTTCTGGAGCTAAGCTAAGACTACATCAATGATTCCCACACCTCGGCAGCGTCTATGATAGCAAGCATGCTTAATTTTGTTGGCTTCTATATTGTGACCCTGTTCCTATTCGGTCTATGGAAGTCTAACGTTCGTCTCGCGGACATTGAGGCTTGGATTCTTCGAATTCCCTTTGTGCTCAAACTACTGTTCTCCCTAGTTCTCGCTCTCTACCTGCTCAATCAGTCGTTTGCGCTATTCAACAATTCTCTGAACAACAGCTTGCACTTTCTCATCACTAAACCGAGCTTCTTTGTTCACGAAGCAGGCCATGTGTATTTTAGACTTTTTGGCAATTTCATGAGCGTTGCAGGAGGAACCATCTGCGAGTTGGCCGCACCACTTGCCATTCTCCTTCTCAGTCTTCATCGTAGATTTTTCTCAACCGCAAGCTTGAGTCTTTTCTGGCTGGGACAAATTCTTCTTGGTGTTGCGGACTATATTAAAAGCGCTCCTACCAACTCACTCCATCCCGACCTGTACGGTACTCACGATTGGCACTACCTGCTCAGCACCGTAGATCTCTTGGCCTATGCTGGTGTACTTTCACAGGGCGTTTGGATTGCTGGGATCGTACTGATGTTCGCAGGGCTCAGTTGCTTCATTACGACCGTGCTCATTTCCGTGCTTTCATCACCATCCTCAAATCACACTGAGGCAATTAAGACTCCATTAGCATTCCCTTTCTTTTCTCTCATTCGGCACTACTTTCGACGATATCTCTTGCAGTTTTTCATTTCTCCGGGAAAGGGCAATGAGTTATTTGATCTTACCATGCGCATACTTACGCAAGTTGCGGCAATTGACGGCAAAATCTCTGCTGCTGAAATTTCCGGAATTGAACGATTTGCAAAATACGAACTTGGACTCTCTCCTGAACGGCTTGTCATACTCTTGCAGCAGCTTCGCGGGTTACGAAGGGTCCCGGGAGACTACCAAGAGAGTTTTACCGAGCTCTACCTTGCGGTAAATGGCAACAAAGTGTTGATTGAAGCAATTTTCGATGTCGTGATTGCCATGGCACACGCTGATGATCACTTCTCCTCAATCGAGAGAGAGTTATGGGAAAAGGCGGGAGAAATCTGCCATCTCTCTCCGGCTGATTTAGATCGCCTCCTTGCTCGACATAAACAGAGAAGCGCGTTTTCCCAGGGCCCCATTCGTTCTTCACGAAGTGCTCGGTATTCCAAAGGGCGGACAAAGCATCGCAGAGAAAATAGTAGAGCAAAGGTCGCTCCGCAGAGTAGCCAAAGCTCGCAAAATTGTTACGACATTCTCGGTATCGATCAAAATGACTCCCTGGAAACAATCAAGAAGAAGTATCGACAGCTTGTGAAGGAAACACATCCCGATGCGCTACTGGCCATGGGAGCCCCAATAGAGTTTCGCAAAACTGCGGAAGCACGATTTAGAGAGATACAAGAAGCGTACGAAGAGATTTGCAGACAAAAAAAGTAGAGACGGCGGTTTCGAAAAACACTCCGCAGCGGGGTGTGCACGCTGCGTCAAACCGTCTCTACCGGGGCAGAGCCTTTTGTCTACTAGGCGACCGCGTCCCAATGCCATCGTAGCGATCGACAAGTCAAGCCACCCGCACCGATCGCATGCTGCAAATTCGGTAAAGCGATAACATGGTAGCCCAGCCCCTCGACTTTTTGCATTGTCGCAGGGAAACGAGCATCCATTGCTACCGTCTTTGGAGCCGGTAGATACAGGCAGTTTGCACAGTTAAGCTTTCCGCGATCACTTTCTGCGACCTCAACAAGCTCAAGTTCCGACACTGCATGCACCGAAGGTGCGGACAGAAGCGTCGGGTCGTAGAGCAAGGTGTGGGGGTCAAGCAGCCCGGAAGCAGTCGTCAGATGCAACCCGCAGTCAAAGACTTCGATCGGATAGACCTGGCCCAACTCAAGCTCTTGGCCAAGCTGCTGCCAAAGGGCGAAACCCGCACGATTCGAGCGCCGCGAGATGCCGTAGAGAATACAGCGTCCCTTGCAGGCCTGGATG
>CAYGNZ010000119.1:0-380 GCA_964351345.1 uncultured Bdellovibrionales bacterium
AGCGGCTCGACTGCCTACTTCCAGTAAGCCATTGGCATAAAGAACGCTTGTGTTTGGAATCCGGTTTTCCTGAAGAGAACACGCACGTACTACCGAACGGAATTCATCAGCCCTACTTCGATGGCTCTGAGCCCCGCATGCGTAAACGCCTTATCTACTCCTCAACCCCGTATCGAGGATTAGAACTTTTGCCGCAGATTTTTAGCAAGCTGTTAGAATCTCATGCAGATGCAGAACTTCATGTGTTCAGCGGCTACAGAGTCTACGAAGGCTCCCAAGCAACCGACCCACGACAACTCGCCGCGTATCAAGAAATTTGCCGTCGGCTTCAAGCGATACAGGGCGTGAGTATTCACGGCAACGTACAGCAAAAACAACTC
>CAYGNZ010000119.1:390-8903 GCA_964351345.1 uncultured Bdellovibrionales bacterium
CACGAGAGTTTATGAAATCAAGCATCCTCGCCTACCCCAACACTTTTGAGGAAACAAGCTGCATCACGGCAATGGAAGCACAAGCAGCAGGTTGTGCCGTGGTCACTTCTGAACGAGGAGCCTTACCAGAAACGGTTGCTGAGGCGGGGATTCTTATCCCGGGCGATCCACATGCTGAGGAGTATCAAAGCAAGTTTGTTGAAGCGCTCAGAACTCTACTCAGTGATGATGCCTTGTGGAACAAACACTCGGCTCTGGCCTTGGAACGAGCACGCAATTTTACTTGGGCGAAAGTCGCCGAAGAGTTTAGCCTTTTTCTTAAATCCGGCCCGTTCGCAAAGACTGCTCCTGCAACCAAGTAAATCCCGCTTCAAAGCCCGGTCCCGCGACATTACTAAGTGCTTAATATTACTCGACATTAAAAGCTCCTGCGCTTATTCTCCAGGATCAGGCATCAATAACTAAGGCCCCAGACGTTTTCATTCGATAGATCCTTCGGGAACTTAGGCTGCGTACCACTGCATACGATTCGCGTGTTTTCAGGAGAAGATGGCGCTAGATTATTACAAAATACTGGAAGTCCGAACGGATGCCTCTCAAGAGCAGATTAAGCGAGCCTATCGCCTGCTTGCTCGTCAGTATCATCCTGATTCCAGTGATGCGGGCTCTCGAACTGATAAGTCCTTTCACGATATTCAACGCGCATACGAAACCCTCTCCGACCCGGCTCAGCGAAAAGCCTACGATGACTCAAATGGCGGCAGTCGACGGGAAAAAGTATCCGCATACGAAAAAAACCAAGCAGCAGCGGACAACGAGCAGAACACCGAACGCGCGTGGAACATTCTTCGCAATCAATCTCAACAAAACGGCTCCTCATTCTCTCAAAACCGTTCCTCCAACGGGAACGCCGAAGAAGATAATCCAAAGTTTGCCGGAAGCAGTATTTTTCGCAAATCGGGATCTGATAAAGAAGAGCGCCGTAGTTCGTCGCGAACCTCGAGCACATTTATTGGAAAACTTTTCAATCGTGCCGATGAGGACGATGAAACAAAGAAATCCAGTAAAGGTGATAGCACCACCAAAATTCTAAACGAGTTACGAGGTGAAAAGACCTTTCGCTTTACGATTGACGCGATGGAGTCTCTCACGGGAACTTCACGAGAAGTCGCACTTGAGGAAGAGAATGGTCCGCGAGTAATTCGCATAAAAATACCCGCAGGCGTGAGTTCTGATACCTCCTTACGCGTCAACGCTCCTGCAACCGAGACTCATCCACCTCGGCGGATACGAGTAAAGATCTACATCGAGCCGCATGAACTCGTCGAACGTGAAGGCTTAAATCTTATTGTAAAATTACCAGTTACTATTGGTGAGGCTATTTCAGGCTCAGAGCTATTGGTTCCGACTCTTGAAGGTCCAGTTCGTGTGCGCATACCTGCCGGTTGGAGCGACGGAAAACGACTTCGCGTAAAAGGTCGCGGCGTACTCGATGCGGAATCGAAGCAGAAGGGTGACCTCTACATCAAAACGCACATCGTACTGCCAGAGAATATCGGGAATGACGAAGCGGCGAAAAAAGCAGCTAAGCAACTAGACTCGCTCTACTCAGGCAGCGTGCGCTCGGCAATTCCTGAAACACTAGGAAAGAAAAAGTAGCTCGTGCCAGCCTCAGCGAGCTGCCCTACTTATCCGTGGACTTTTCCAAATCGCGCTGAAATTCCTTCACCAAAGAGTCGGTAGTGAGCACCTGTATCGCTTCTTCCTCCTTCGCCTCTTTTTCTTCTGCCTTCTTCGTTTTGAAATTATCGCTCAGCTGACTTAAGCCGCTTTTCTTATCCTGCACGACCTCTTCTGTGGCTTGTTTCACCGCCTTGGTTTTCTTCGCGCCGCGATCAAAATCAAGTTGAGACATACCGCCTTGCGCATACGCAGACTCGGCCAGGAACACACTGCTCATACTAAGTGTAAGAGTTAAAACGATAGCCTTAGATTTCATGACACCCCTATTAGTAGCGCCTACTGCTTGTAGTGACCGCTCATCACAAACGAAATTAAATCGTGTCCCAGGGAAAACCCTCGTTCTCGACAATAAACGCAGAGAGGGCTTTCATATCCTCATCTTCGTTCTTTAACACTCGACGCAAATTCTGATTCATTCTTCGCTTCGCCTGCTGGGTGAACAATCCAGCGATTCGAATCTCTTGCTCACACTTTGCGGCCGAGGACTGTTTTATCATATCGCTTACTCGCGCAATCACGCAGAGCCCGACGAAGAGATCGATTGCTGTTTCTGACAATCGCTTCATCGCAAACTGCTTGCCGATAATATTTTTCCCATGCCGCCGCAGCACCACATCGGTCATTCGCGAAAGCTCAAGAGTGTATTTTTCGTAGATAAGCGCTTCGTTTTCTAATTCGGGACAGACGGAGCTGACGATTCTATCCCGACCCACACTGGTAATCTGCGTGATTCGCTTCGAGGCATACTCAGACAGCACACCGAAGCCTTTGATTGGATGATTAAAAATTTCGCCTGCGGACTGCATAACTCCTTTTAAATAAGAGCCAACGTCTTTCATCCCGGACAATGCGATATAGAGTCGGAGGATTTCGTTGGTCCCCTCGAAAATCATGTTGATTCTTGAGTCACGTAAGACGCGCTCATAAGGATACTCTTTCATGTATCCATTTCCGCCTGCGATTTGCAGTGCTTCGCTCACGGTTCGCCACAATGCCTCGGTGTTAAATACTTTCGATATTGCGGCTTCCACCGAACAATCTTTGTACCCCGAATCAATGTAATGACCCACCATCGTCACCACGCTTTCTGCGGCAAAGCAGTCGACGGTCATTTGAGCGATTTTTTCTTTAATCAGACCATACTCTGCAATCGGTTTGCCGAATTGCTTTCGCTCGGCAGCTTGTTTTGCCGCAAGCGCGATGCAAGCTTTCATTCCCCCCACGCATCCACCACCAAGTCCGGTGCGGCCGTTATTGAGGATCTCCATTGCTATCTTAAAACCCTTCCCCTCTTCACCAAGAAGATTCTCTGCCGGAACTTTCACATTCTCGAAACTAACACTAGTTGTTGCCGAGGCCCGAATACCGAGCTTGTCTTCTTTCGGGCCAACACTTACCCCATCCCACTTAGCCTCAACAATAAATGCGGATAATTTTCCGGCATCGCTGTCCGTGCGCGCGAAAACGGTGAAAAACGAAGCGAAGGCACCGTTGGTGATCCAAATCTTTTCTCCCGTCAGATTCCAGCTTCCATCTGGGTTTTTCTTCGCCGTAGTGGAAATCGATGCGGCATCTGAGCCAGAGCCTGGCTCAGTGAGACAGAAAGAGGCGATGGATTCACCGCTTGCAAGATCCGGAAGATATTTCGCCTTCTGCTCATCGTTTCCAAAGAGCAGCAGTCCCTTCATTCCGATAGAGCTATGCGCGCCGATGGTGAGCGAGGTTGAGGCATCAAACTTACTACTTTGTTGAATGACTCGTGAGTAGGCAGAGTTTGAAAATCCTAAGCCTCCGTACTCTTCAGGAATTATCAGTCCAAAAAGCCCGAGTTCTTTTAAACTATTGATGTACTCTTCTGGTTGTGCTCCCGCCTCATCAAATGCACGGAAGTCATCTTTGTGCGCGCTAAGAAACTTGTCGATGGATTCAAGTACTATTCGTAGCGTCTCGGCTTCCTCTTCCTCCATTTTTGGAAAGGGGAAGAAGTGTTGTTCTTCTATCTGACCAAAGAAGAGTGCTTTAACAGGACTCGCCTCAGAAGTATCTGTTTCGCTGCTCGCTCCTACCTCGGAATCAGTGCCCTCCTGCGCTGAAACCTCAGCAGCCACCTCCGCTTTTACTTGCGATGGACTCTCTTGCTTTGATTCTGATTCAACCGACTCAAGACTCATAGATAGCGACAACCTCAGGATTCAATAGTGTAGTAGAAATAACGCTTTAGGATAAATTCTCCTCAACATTCCTATTATACCAGATGATCCCGGAAGATGGACAAATTTTCGTACAATAACGAAAGCCGATTTTAAGCTCCCTTCGCAGCGGTTTTTCCCCCTTTCGCCGAACTTTTCCTCTTCCCCCCCTTCTTCTTAGAAGCCCCCTCACTCTTTTTCTTTTTCTCAGCCTCCTTCTTATTCTTCGTCTTAGTCTTGGCCCCTTCCGTAGTCTTACTCTTTCCCTTAGTCTTAGTCTTAGCCTCAGCCTTCTTCTCAGCCTCCGCCTTGGTCTTGGTCTCAGCCTTCCTCTCTGCCTCAATCTCAGTCTCAGCCTCAGCCTCAGTCTCAGCCTCCACCTCAACCACGATAAGCGACCCTTCATCTTTCCCCAAAAACGCCTGATTCGTCAGCACATCACACTCATGCTGCAAGCGCCGCGCAAGCTTACCTAGCTCCCCACTAAGCTGCCCTCCCTGGGCCTCCAAATGCAGATCGATAAACCGCTGAAAATACGCCACCGCTTCTAATGCTTGGCGGAGAAGCTTAAATAGTTGGCCAAGATGGAGACAGGTACGCGCATCGCGCGGATTTAACTCAAATGCTCGACGCAGATGAAACTCGGCTTGAGGTAAAATGTTTTTACTGAGGTAGAGCGCACCAACCTCGGCATGCGCTTTTTGACAGGTCGGAAACAACTCTAGCACACGTAAAAAAACTGCTACCGACTCCGAGAAACGCTCTTGCAGCGCAAGACAGGTTCCAAGATTACAATAGGCATTCACATAGGAAGGATTATAACGGACCGCCGAGCGAAAATGCTTTTCTGCCCCGGCGTAATCTTTCACTCGCAGAAAGACTACGCCAAGATTGCAGTACGCTTCATCTGCTTTCTCATCGATGCGAATCGCCGTCAGTAAGCTTCCTACCGCATCTTGGTACGCGCCGAGTTCACACTGCACGTAGCCCATATTTATCCAGGTGGATAGATACTCGGGGTTAAGGCGTGCAGCCTCTCGAAACGCGGCAAGACTCTCTTCCAGGTTTCCGTTATTGTTGTGTTCAACACCTAGCTCGAAAAAATTCTTCCAATCCTTGGGCTGCTCTTTGGTCTTGGCTTCCCCGAGCGGAGTGTAAATTGTCGACTTTTTCTTTTCTTGCTTGACCGTGTCGATATGCCCGTAGTGGTGAATTCGAACCTCGGTGCGCTCCACACGATGCTTGCCAATATCGCGGATGCTGTGTTCCACCAGTTCGTGCACCCGCCCGCGATAATGAATTCCCTCATGGTTAGGAAATAGGCGGACTAGATTACTCTCAAAGTAGCCACCATGGTTACGCTCCAGCTCAGGGAATTCACCCTGGCAGGGTGTAAAGTTACTTAAACGGTGGTCGTCGGTGTAATGGCGTTGAAGAAACTCTGTGCATCGTAGGGGATCGGCAGTGAGTACTTTAAACTTCGCAAGGTCCTGCTTCGCAATCACTTCATCAGCATCAAGGACTAAGATCCAATCAGATGTGGCGTATTGCAGCGAAAGATTTCGCGGCTTTGAAAAATCATCTTGCCAGGCTTGAAAGTAGACTCTTGCGCCCAAATCTTCGGCGATCTGCACGGTTGCATCTTCAGAGCCGGTATCAACGAGAATGACCTCTGAAACAATATCGGCAACGCAATTTATCGCAGATGCGATAAAGGTCTCTTCGTTTTTGGCAATCATGCAGAGCGATATTGTTGACATGAGAGAAGCTTCTTATAAGCGAGAATTTGTCGCAAGCAACATCGGCACAGAGTGCCACGACTCTCGACGGCCTACCTATTTCTCCGACTGTCGTTCAAAGAGGTCTCTTGCAATTACTAATCGCTGGATCTGGCTCGTTCCTTCATATATCTGTAGAAGTTTGGCATCGCGCATCAACTTCTCCACGGGATACTCCTTCGTGTACCCGTAGCCGCCAAATACCTGAACAGCATCAACACTGACTTTCATCGCGGTGTCAGCAGCAAAACGCTTCGCCATTGAAGACTCTAGTGAACAGGGCACCCCTGAATCTAGTAACCTCGCACTTCGGTGCGTAAGTAAACGAGCGGCATCAACCTCAGTTGCCGCATCGGCGATCATCATTTGAATTGCTTGAAACTCAGCAATTGCCCGACCAAACTGCTTGCGCTCGGCCGCATACGCGATTGCCTCCTCAAGGGCTCGGCGAGCAATCCCGACCGCGATTGAGGCGGTCATGGGCCGAGTAATATCAAGAGTTTTCATTGCAATTCGAAATCCCTCGCCCTCGGCACCGATTAACGCTGAGTCTGGAACGAACACCTCGTCAAACTGCACCGTGGTAGTGTTTGAGCAGCGCTGACCGAGTTTATTCTCATGCGGACCGTGGCTAACCCCTTTGGCCGTTGCAGGCACGACCACGCAGCAAATTCCCTTGTGTTTCTTTTCGGGATCAATTGTGGCGAATACGGTGTATTGGCTCGCCTTCCCTCCATTCGTAATCCATTGCTTTGAACCGCTTAGCGTATACCCGCCGTCGACTTTCGTAAGACGACTTCGCAGGCCTCCCGCATCACTACCGGCTCCTGGCTCGCTGAGGCAAAAAGACGCAAGTTTTCCGTCTTTACAAATCGCACCGACAAATTCTTTCTTTTGCTCCTCGTTTCCTCCGACAATAATTGGAACAAGGGCGAGATCATTGACCACAATAGAGGTCGTCACTCCGGCACAGCCGTACGCGAGTTCCTCAATAACTATGCTGGAATCAAGATTCGACAAACCGCTCCCATGTAGCGGTTCAGGGATTGTGATGTTGAGAAAGCCAAGTCGATGAGCGGCTTGGATGAGATCACTAGGGAACTCAGAAGTTTCATCTAGAGAAGCGGCAACAGGAATAATTTCTTTTTTAACAAACTTTGCAACGGAATCTCTTAAAAGAACTTGTTCTTCGGAGAGTTCAAAATTTGCTGCCGACATAGATTCTCGACTTTAGATTTGGCTGCCGCGTATAAGGATTAGCTCTCGGCCTGACTATCATCCTGCGAAGATGCTTCAACTCCCTCTTCTTTCTTCGGTGGCTTGGTAAATCGACGAACGATGCGCCCGCGAGAAAGGTCGTACGGAGAGATTTGAATTCGAACGTGGTCTCCAGGCAGTACTCGGATGTAGTGTTTGCGCAACTTGCCCGCTAAATAGGCCAGTAACTCATGCCCGTTTTCCAGCTCCACGCGGAAGGTGGTGTTGGGAAAGCATTCTTTAACTACGCCGTTTAATTCTAAGTGATCGTCTTTTGCCATATCCTATAAAAATCTCATTATCTTCTCCTCGAACAAAATTTCCGAGTAGATTCTGAGAGATTCTAATCCCCATTACTTCTATCTGTCAATCAAATCCCTTTTTGGACTGCTCCAATCCCCGCAGCAACTAATTGTGTAGGCAAAATTGCGGCTTCACTCCTCAGCAACAGATTCTCGGCAAGCGATCCTCAGCAACTGAGCGTAACAATTTCGTGTGCTGTCTACACAAGTCTGGGAGACGATTTGAGCCGGACCTACGCCTCTGCTGGCGGCGTATCCTTCTCTGAGCCACCGGAGCGACCTCGAGAACTTCGTTGTCCTCGCTTTGAACTACCTGACTTTTTCTTCGCGCCTCGTTTGGCACCAGAGCCCCCACCTGAAGAACGACGACCACCGCCACCGCCTTTTGAAGACGAACGTCCATCATTACCGCCAGCACTCTTACCGGAAGAGCCGTTTAATTGATGCACTGTCAACGGGATGTATCCAGGGGGGTATTTACCTTCACTCATGTGATTACGTTCCTACGTATATTCGTTATTAGAAAAATGTACCGAGTTACACTTGGTAGGACAGAGAAGCTCCTTCGACGTTGTTTCTTTTCTCATCGAGGATTTGCCTAGTGTTCAACGCAGCAAGCGGAGTATGCACGAGGCATGCTGTCTGTCCGAGCATTCTGCATTCGTACCATTGCAGATATGCGATTCATTCTCGCTACGAGGTAATTCGTAGCTAAATCTCTCTATGAAAGGGCGCCAATTTTTCGAAATTTCTTATATCGAAGTTCGAGTAGCTCTTCCAATGGGGTCGAAACTATTTCTGCCAAATGACGAGCGACGGCAGACCCAAGAAGCTCTGCGGCCCCCTCGGGATCACGATGCGCGCCACCAGCGGGTTCCCTCACCACCTCATCAACCACACCCGTTTCTTTCAAGGCATTTGCCGTCAACTTAAGTGAATCGGCTGCAACCTCTGCGTAGCCACTCGTTGATTCGCTTTTTCCCCAGAGAATTGAGGCACAGCCTTCAGGAGTGATTACAGAGTATGTCGAGTTCTCTAACATAAGTAATCGGTCACAGATACCCAAAGCTAAAGCACCACCGCTTCCACCCTCTCCAATCACAATAGAAATTGACGGCGTTTCCAAGCCCGCGAGAATATGAAGGTTTTTTGCGATTGCTTCAGCCTGTCCTCGGGCCTCCGCATCAAGTCCCGGATAGGCGCCCTGGGTGTCGATAAACATGATCAGTGGTAGGGAAAACTTC
>CAYGNZ010000120.1:0-1080 GCA_964351345.1 uncultured Bdellovibrionales bacterium
CGTTCGTGCCAGCGGCCGCTGCTGACCTTCCGCTTGTGGATAGACTTTTTACCCGAATCGGTGCAAGTGATGATTTAAGTAAAGGTGACTCAACGTTTATGGTCGAAATGCGGGAGGCCTCGATTATTGTGAGGAAGGCGACCGCGAACTCCTTGGTGCTGATTGATGAAATCGGGCGAGGAACGGCAACAAGCGATGGACTTGCTATTGCAACTGCAATCGCTCAGTGGCTCCATGATCGCGTAGAGTGCATGAGTGTTTTTGCAACTCATTTTCATGAGCTTACGGAGCTGGAAAAAATTAAACCCGCTGCGTTTTGCTTATCGGTAGGTGTGCTGGAGAATGAGGGCGAGATATCGTTTACTCATCGAATAGAGGAGTCGCCAGCGGATAGAAGTTACGGTATTGAGGTAGCTCGACTTGCTGGACTTCCCGAGGATCTGCTTCGACATGCAGAAGCGCTCCTTGAGGAATTAGCGTCTGGAGATTCAAAGCGGGTGCAAGCGCTTGCCGTACCGCAACCTCCAGTTGCCGCACCTCGTGCGGAGAGAATTGATGAAGAAAAGAAGCGACTTCAGCGTTTGGAACTTGCATTGCGCGAACTCAAGCTTGATGAGCTTACCCCGCTTGAGGCACTGAATGAACTTGCTGCGTTGCGAGGAATGTTAGAATGAACACCGTCTCACCTGCGCGCTTCTTGATTTTCGCCTCACTGCTGGTACTCCTGTGTGGTGCGCTTTGTAGTGGTGCTCAAGTTGCCCAGGCGCAGCCGCGTGAGGCGAGCGCTTTTAGAACGGCTCGTTCAAATTACCTCAGCCTTGCCAAGGCAGATCCTCAGGTAAGTGATCTCGCTCAGTGGGATAGGGCTGCTTCTGATCTCCTCATTTTTACCCGCGAGTATCCTAATACTGATTACACCGCCAAAGCTCTCTATCTTCTTGCTCGTTTACATGAGTTTACTTTCCGTAAGCGAGACTTACAGTCTGGACTTTCTCAGAGTATCTACTTTTATTCGCGCCTCGCCAGCCAGTTCCCCAATCACTCGCTTGCTGATGACGCGCTTCTTTATCTTGGAGATTT
>CAYGNZ010000120.1:1090-8871 GCA_964351345.1 uncultured Bdellovibrionales bacterium
AGATGCCTATGCGCGTGTCGTTGAATATTACCCGCGCGGAGATATGTATGCTGCCGCGCGCGAGCGCTTAGGGCTCAAGGCCGGGCAAAGTCTTGCGGATCTTAAAAAGCAAGAGGTGGAGAAACCCGAAGAGGAGTCGAAAGAGAACGCCAAGGAAGAGGAGGAAGAGTCTACGGGTGGTATCTTTGGCTGGATGCTCGGGAAATCCGAGGTAGGCAAAGAGGGGGTAGAGGTATATACGCAGAAACCCGCTCGTGCTCGACCGGTGATTGTCATCGACCCCGGCCATGGCGGAGAGGAGGACGGGGCGATTGGAGTGGATGGCGTTAAAGAGAAAGACGTGGTGCTCGAGATTTCCTTAATGCTCGAAGATCTTCTGAAGCAACGTCTTCGAGCGGACACGGTTTTGACTCGTCGCGAGGATGTGCATGTTCCTCTGGAGCAGAGGACCGGTTTGGCGAATGAGAAAAATGCTGACTTGTTCATCTCAGTTCATGCCAATGCCAGTGTCTACAAAACCGCGCGAGGTGTGGAGACCTACTATTTAGATAACACTAATGATCGTTCTTCTCTGACATTGGCAAAGCGTGAGAACGCTGCCTTCGCCCGAGGTGGGATCGACGACTTGAGCTTTATCCTGAGCGATCTCATTCAGAACGCGAAGCTTGATGAATCGATTAGTCTCGCGCACTACATCCAAGAGGAACTTTCCGAGACACTGGGCAGGTACTACCGGGGAGTGAAGGATCTGGGAGTGAAAAAAGCTCCGTTCTATGTGCTTGTCGGAGCCCATATGCCGTGTGTCTTGGTCGAAGTTTCTTTTATTGATCACCCAGTCGAAGGTAGACGACTGATTACTCGTCGTTATAAGCAACTTGTTGCCACCGCCTTGTTTGACGGCATCCGTCTGTTTTTTGAGGGAGTAGGAGAGGGCGCGAAAGCTGCAAAGAATGGGTAATGCGCAGTCTTCCTTGGATCTCACTTCGAGTTTTGGAGATTCGATCAGCTTCGTACTTCAGGGTGTAGCCCGAGCGGCAGAAAGCATCGTGCATTCGCCCGCGTATCTTGTTGGTGGAGCAGTGCGGGATGCGTTACTTGGCACCCCTTCTGCGGACCTCGACATTATGCTCGAGGGAGACGCACTGCTTTTCGTAAGAAAGCTACGCGCTGATTGGCGAGAGTATTTTCCTGAGCTAGAGCCCCCGAAAAAGCCAATTCTTTTTAAGAAGTATGGGACGGCAAAGTTGCCTTTTGCTACTCCTTTGTTTGGAGTTATAGAGAGTCTAGACTTTGCTTCAGCTCGCGCAGAGCAGTACCCTACTCCGGGGCAGGCTCCCGTGATTCGTCAAGGCGATTTAGCAGACGATCTTGGGCGGCGGGATTTTTCAATTAATGCCCTTGCGGTGAATCTTCTCACCGAGGAGATAGTAGATTTGTTCTCCGGGATTGAACATCTACGTCAAGGAATACTCGCAATACTCCACTCTCAAAGCTTCAGAGATGATCCAGCTCGTTTGTTGCGAGCGTGTCGCTTTGCCTCACGATTGAAAATGAACTTTGATACAGAAACAGAAACTTGTTTTTGCGAAGGAGTGGACGGATTTTTCTTACAAACCCTTCCCCCGCGAAGAAAGTTCGATGAGTTTCGAAAGTTGCTTGCCGATAGTGCGGCAGATGAGAGTCTGAGGTATCTCAAGGAGCGCGACTTGTTAACTCAAATTCATTCCGATTTTTCTATACCGGCGATGTATGACTCTGAACTAGCTCGCCTGCAATCTACAACCGAGGGTGTGCCACATTGGCAGCTTCGCTTTTTGCTGCTCGCGGCGGAACTACGCGAAGTGGAATTTCGTGCTCTGTGCGGAGAGTTTAAACTTTCCAGTAAGGAGACAGAGACTCTTTGTCCAATTCTCCAGCGAGCGACCTAGACTATGCATTTTGAACTCAGAGAAGCCTTACGTTTAATAGTATCAAACTCCGAGGTTCTTCGAGCGTACGGTGTTATAGAGAGTGATGCTGTTCGGCGTATACTAGAGGGGGATCGCGCGATTGAAGTCGAGGACGCGCCGAATGTGCTTGAGAGTTGGCTTGCTTCTCCGCTTTGTTTTGAGCTGGCAAAGATTATCAGGAGAACAAGTAACTGTGAAATCGAACCGTTAGAGCTGGCAGAAAAAATACTCGCGGAGGCAGGCGAGAATTCATTTTTTCAACTCTCGGTGGGAGGTAAAGGATTTATTAACGCAATACCGAACGCTCCCTGCCTACTTCGATTCCTCGAGGGCATGCAGCAAGCCTCGCTCTCTCAGTTGTATGGCTCTCCGTTTGTAGTTGCTGATAATCCCGTTGCAGTTGAGCGTTCCGATGTGACAATTGATCGCGATGCAGTACTGAGCGAACTACGTTGCTCTCGCAAGGATGATTCTTCGCAGCGATTTCTCGAAAGCATTACTGCCGAGGTTGAGATTGACTGGCCGATACTTGCGCAATTGCTTGCGATGCAACGCGATCCAGAAAGTGAGGCCGATGCATTTCGTAAAGGATTGTTTGGCAGTCAAAATGTCTCCTGGTACTTCAACTATTTCGAGCGGTGTCTTGACACAGCGCTTACGCAGTTGGGCGCCCCGAATGAGCAAACTCTCGACGAGCATTTGCTACCGCGGAGTCTTGAACTTTCCGAGAATTCTTGCGCTGAGTATTCGACAGACTATGTTGATATTGCTTACGGCCGAGCAATACGACTCATGGTGACATTTCGTCGAACGTACCAGCGAGCATTGCGTGGTAATGATGCGGGACTGCTGATGCTTCTCGCTCGGGATCTCGCGGCATCTTTTTTTGGCTTATATAATTTGCCTGAAATTAGAGCGATGCTGCATCCGAGTGCGACGGCGAAGACAGATCTTCTCGCCGTGGTGTTTCATGGTTTGGGAAGCTGTCTCAGACCATCAATCAGTTCCCTGAAGTCGACAAAAATTCTTTAACTCCCCTCGATTCCCGAGGGTCGTGAGGGGTAGAATCATCTCTATCGTTGAACGTCTGTAGATACTCGTTACGCTACATTTCGCCCCTGATTATTTTCTATGCCTAGTTTCAGAGAAATGTTGCGGGAATACTACTTTCGTACTAAAGCATTAGAAAGCAGAGGTTTTTAGTTAGAGATATTTTTTCTGAACACCGGGATAAGCCGCTATACTGAATAAGCGGTAAGGGGACAGGCGTCGAATTTGGGCGAATAGGATTTAGATGTCGAGTAGCCGGTTGGTTAGAATCCTCTGGTTCTAGAGCAATAAAGTTTTTCTGGAGTTAGTTCTCATGGCGAGTAGTCTTCAATCCTTTGAGCCGCGCGTTCGACCCTATGAGTCTTCAACCTTTGGGCAGCCAAGCTCCAATCAACCAAATTCTGAGCGGTGGGAGATGCGAATTAGTTTTGGTCAAGTAGTAGTGCTTTGGGCCGTCCTCGCGGGGATGATGGTGATGGTTTTTATTTTTGGACTTCACGCGGGCCGAGAGCAGGGTCTGAGCAGAGCGCTTGAGCAAAATGAGACCGAGGCGGTTCGATTACCTATCGCCCGTCCTATTCCCGAGGCCGATGGATCGGGCGCGATTATCCCCTCTGAAATGGATTCTACCCTGGAATCCAACGACCCAGATTCTGAATTGGCAGCATCCGCAGAAGAAGATGACCGGGAGTTTGACTTTTCTCGCTCTGAAAAAGTCGCTGGAATTAGCTCGAAACCCACCCTTGAGCTGTTTAAAGACGACAAGCCTGTCGCGGTAGAGCAGGAAGACAAATCAGCGAAAATTGCAGCGCTTGAAGAGGAGCTTAAGCAGCAGCGACTGGAGAGGGAGGCAAAAGCCCTTGCCAAAAAATTAGCCGAAGATAAGGAACGAAAAGAGCGCGAGGAAAAAGCTGCGAAAGCTGCCAAAGCAGCAGAGGTTGCAGCACTCAGTCAGCTCTCGCCTCCGCTTAAAAAAGCCGAGAAGCCAGTTGAAGTAGAACCGGTGGCTAAAATTGACAAGCCTGCGAAAACTCAAAAATCCGCAACAACGGGTCAGGATATTAAGGTCGAAACCACAAGCGAAGCACTTTCTGCGGGCTGGTATGTGCAAGCAGCCGCTACCCGCACTGGTAATGATGCGGTGGCGATGGTAGCGAAGTTTGCTGCCAAGGGACTTGCAGGAGTGGTTGAACAAGCGAAAGTCGGTAAGAAGGAATATTACCGAGTCTTGGTAGGGCCTTACTCTGACAAAGCGAAAGCACTCGACGCGAGATCAAAAGTGAAGTCTGCGAAAATCACTGGTGGGGAGCCTTTCCTCAAGCACGTGAAGTAATTCCGAGCATTTTGGTATTATTTACACCTTTCCCTCGTCCCATTTCCTCTTCAGCTTCTTGTTGAGTGTAAACCTCTACGCCAGTAGAGTATTTTGCAGTAACTATCCGATTTTCTGCATCAAAGGGTAACTGAGGCCACGCTTAACTTTTTGGGAAAGCGAGTGGCTCGGAAGTGCTGTGCGGCGGATTCCTCTGGTTATTAGAATTGAGGTTCGGCAACGGCGAGCTACGAATTTCTATTGGTAGTAGTTCGTTGTGTTACGCATATTGTGATGAGAGGGCTCACGTGATGTGAAGTAGCCCAGTTAAGAAGCTAAAGTGCCAACTCGCTTGGGAGCGAGCGCGGCGGGGTGAGACCACCAGGAGCATTCGAGTTTGAGTACCGTCGAACCAGTGAAAAATGCTTCTAATCGGAGCAGACGGTTTAAGTTTATCGAGACAGTGCTGACTGATGTTGGCCGTCGACGAAACGAAAACCAAGACGCGTACGGAATTGCGCATACCGATGAAATCAGCCTCTTTATCGTGGCTGACGGTATGGGTGGTGCACGAGGCGGGGCCACAGCCTCATCACTTGCAGTGCATGTTGTCACTCGCGAGGCATTTGAGAGTTCCGGAAAGCTCAATGCCGTGAGCTTGAAAAACTCCATCGAGTGCGCCAACGCAGTCATCTTCAACAAAAGCAAAACAGACGAAGATCTTTCCGGAATGGGAACTACAATAGTTGCGCTCGCATTTGTCGGTGAGCAATGCGTAGTGGCTCATGTCGGGGATTCTCGAATCTATCGTCTGCGAGAAAACGAGCTAGAACAGCTCACACGCGATCACACCTTAGTGCAGGAATTAGTCGATACCGGAGCGATTCCCCCGGAGGAAGCGGCGGACCATCCTATCGCGCATATGCTCACTCGATCCTTGGGTCCTACCGATTCGATTGAAGTCGAAGTGCGAGTGCTGCCGGATCTTTGCGAAGTCGATGATCAGTTCCTTTTGTGCTCTGATGGTTTGTACAATCTCGTCACGGACGAAGAGATAGCCCAATCAATGGCGACGAAGGAGCCTGAAGAAGCGGCACGTGAGTTAGTCGATCTCGCACTCGAGCGGGGTGGGACCGACAATGTGACCGTTGAGATTCTTCGCCTCACCACACTCAACGATTCAGACGCAAGCGTTGAGTATCCAAGTGACTCTGTTCCAACAATCAAACTTTCCGAACCGTCTGAAGTCCCAAGTATTGATGAGATGATTGCTGCGGTGCAGGAGCAAGTTTCTGATTCGGGAGATGAATCGAGCGAAGATGCCGCCAGTGAGAATGAGGCTGCTGATGCGGCCGCTAAAGTGACTGATGAGGGAAGCGGGGAAAGTGAAGCGATAGAGGACGCCGGGGAGGAGGATACGGAAGAAGAGGAAACGCAGGAACCCTTACCCGATGTAAGCGGGGCACTTCTAGAAAAAGCTGCTCAGAATGCAGGTGGTCGAGAATTTCGATTTCTTCAACTCGCGGGCGCAGTCATTGGACTGTCTGCCTTAGGCGCGGTCGCCTTTGTTTTTATAAACTTAGAGTCGAGCCGAGGAGGGAGATCTGGTGCTGCGGTGTCAGAGGCGAGTTCAGCTTCTGAACGCGACGAACTCTCAGAAGAATTGGCAGTGTGGGCTAAGAACAACGAAGCCACCGTCGACACGAGTGCCGCAACTGAGGATCGTCTACAGGATGCAATCGAAGAGCAGACCGAAGTAAAAGCTCCAACTAGCGAGGAAATCGCAAAAATAGTGGGCACGGAGGAAACAACCGAAGAGGTCCCAGAAGAGGATGCGTCAGAGCCTGAGGAAGTGACTCTTGCCTCCGCGACCACCCCAGCTGAAGAAGAGATCACTGATGAAGAGATTGAAGCGAAGGTTGAGGAGTTAAGCAATCTCGAGGTCGGGCCACCGCCGGTGGTGGATATACGCGCGGAGGAGCTTGATAAGATACCAGCGAATCAGCCAATTGTTTGGGAAAACGAAGCTCTGAAACTCGCAAGAGTGCGAGAGCAACAAGAGCAGGACGATTTTGGTCAAATTGAGGCCAAGCCCCGCGAAGCGGAGGAACCAGTCGCAGAAACTTCACAGACCCCGACGCTGCCTACCAAAATTCTTGCCTCTGAGGAAGCCTCCGATGTGCTTGAGCAAAAGGTTAGAGTGCGGGAGCGAATCGAAGACCTTGATGTGAAGCTTCGTTTACTGAGTTACAATTCCGAGGCGGAGATTCGTCAGCAAGCTTCAGAGCTTCGCCTTGAAAAGGTAAAGTCTGAGCGCTTGTTGGAAGAAACCCGGGAGAAATTGAGTCAGGCAAAAGAGCGGGTCGAAACGTGGCTTGATTTCCAACGTAAGTCCTCAACCGTTGATAATCCTAAAACTTTGGCTGATGAGGTGGCAGAGATAAGTCCTGAACTTTCTGCGAAACGTGAGAAGTATACCCAAGCCTCACGCGACTATCTTCAGGCAGTTGATGAATGGCAGGCCGAGCCTAATGATCTTACCGCGGCATCGAAGATGGGGGCTCTGGGGCGGACGTTGCAGCAACGCCGACAAGAATACGAAGACGGCGTCGTGATAGCCATAGCTCAAGGGGTTGAGACAAGTATCAACGAGGTGACCAAAAATAGTGTCGCGCTGGAGCGTCTTGAAGAGCAAACACAACAGTTGAGCCGACATCTGGGCTACTATGAGGGTTTTACCCCGCTCGCGGCAGAACGGAAGCGAGATTTAAAAAGTAGCTACCTCTCGGATCGAAAATCCCTAGTTTCGCAACTCGATGAGCTGAAGAAAAAACTTAGCGACACCAAAGAAAAAGAACTTTTTCGCCAACAAGTCTCAGCCGACTACCCAATCAACAATCCTGCCTCTCGCTAGCGTCCTTTTTCGGGGCTGTCTAAAAACTATCAATTGTTACCACGCTTCTATTGTCTTCGTTGTATCCAAAGTGAGCCGCCGGTATTTTTCTGGCAAATCGGGAAATGATCAGCGAAAATTTGCGGATATTCGTTCTGCATGAATGTGGAGAAAAACGAAATCTCAAAATCACTGTTATAAAGAAGAAACGCGCGAAGTAGATATGCTTCATTCCAAGCAATTCCCTGGCGACGCCATACTGGGGGATACTCAAAGGGATGGAAAATATCGTGAAAATGAATCATCACTCCCGGTTGAAGTTGCGGGAGGACATTAAAGAGAAGATAGTTCACATCACTTCCGAATTTGCTCACGTGACTACTGTCGATGAAGAGTATGTCATTCTGTTCAAGCTGACTAAACACTTCGGGCGAGACATCTTGCACGCGCGACTCAAGGAAGCCTATTTGGTCCCAATCCTCGGCGCGGAGATGGCGCCGCAAGCGTTTAAAACTTGGATCAACAAAAAGTAACTCAATTGAAGAATCAAAAAAGCGCTCACTGGTATCAAGCATTA
>CAYGNZ010000121.1:0-8866 GCA_964351345.1 uncultured Bdellovibrionales bacterium
TTAATCATCAAGGGGAAGCCGATGTTATTTGCTTCTTTGGTGAGTTGTTTTTTTGAAGATTCTTCGGCCTGGTATCCAGGCACCACTGGAATGGCAAGGCCTTCTGCAAGTTTTCTAGCCTCACTTTTATCCCCGAGTAAACGCAGAGTTTCCGGGCGTGGTCCAATAAACGTTAAGCCCGCATCAGAGCAAGCGGAAGCAAATGCCGAGTTTTCAGAGAGAAATCCGTACCCTGGATGGATCGCATCAGCCTCGGTCTTCCTCGCTGCTGAGATTATTTTTTCAATGTTGAGGTAGGTATCTTCGGCACGTGCTCCCGAGAGTTCTACGGCTGCGTCCCCGCAACGTGCATGTGGGGAGAGAGCATCAGGCGTAGAATAGACAAGCACCACGTCGATTCCGAGCTTGCGACACGTCTTTGCTATTCGCAGAGCGATTTCTCCGCGATTCGCGATAAGTATCCGTTTCATACTCACATTCGGAAAATTCCAAATTGATTTTCTGCGTCAGCATCGTAGGCGATACTGGCCAGCGCCAAGGCGAGATTCGTGCGGGTATCGAGCGGTGAAATGATACCGTCAGCCCACAGGCGTGCACTTGCAAAGTAAGGACTTCCCTCAGTCTCGTACTTTTGCTCAATCTCTGAGAAGTATTTTTGCTGATCTTTTTCAGCTATTTTCTTTCCTTTCTTCTCCATCGCCGCTGTCCGGATTTGTGTGAGCACTGTTGCGGCTTGGGTTCCACCCATCACAGAGATTCTTGAGTTCGGCCAGGTGAAAAGAAATCTAGGGTCATACGCTCGTCCGCACATCCCATAGTTGCCGGCACCATAGGAGCCACCTACGGTGAGGGTGAGTTTCGGCACTCGTGCGGTGGCCACGGCGTTGACCATCTTCGCACCGTGTTTCGCAATTCCCTTCCTCTCGTATTCCTTTCCGACCATAAAACCAACGATATTCTGGACAAACAAAAGCGGAGTGCCGCGTTGGCTGCAGAGTTCAATGAAATGAGTGCCCTTCAATGCTGATTCACTAAATAGAACTCCATCGTTTGCGATAACGCCCACACGAATTCCATGAATATGGGCAAAGCCGCAGAGTAATGACTGGCCGTAACGTGCTTTGAATTCGTCAAATCGCGAACCATCAAGGAGCCGGGCAAGCACTTCGCGCATTGAGAAAGACTTTTTTAAGTCCGTACCGACAATTCCCCCAATTTCTGCGGCAGAGTAGTTCGGTTCTTCACTTTCTTGCTCTGCGCGAAGCGGGGTCAAACCGGCACGCCCTGAGCCGCAACTTGCGATTATTCTGCGCGCGATACCGAGCGCGTCCTCCTCGTTTGTCGCAAGATGATCCGATACACCGCTAATCTCGCAATGCACTAGTGCCCCACCCAGTTCTTCCGCAGAGACTTCCTCGCCAGTTGCGGCTTTTACAAGTGGAGGCCCTCCTAAAAAAATAGAGGCGTTCTTATCGACCATAATCGTTTCATCGCTCATTGCCGGCACGTATGCGCCGCCGGCCGTGCAACTTCCCAAGACCACCGAAATTTGCGGAATTCCTTTTTTGCTCATTTGTGCTTGATTGAAGAAAATTCGGCCAAAATCGAAGCGGTCGGGAAAAACGTTTGCTTGTTCGGGCAAATACGCTCCGCCAGAATCAACAAGGTAGATACAGGGAAGCGCATTCTCTTCAGCGATTTGCTGCGCGCGTAGATGCTTTTTTACGGTGCTGGGAAAATACGTACCGCCTTTAACAGAAGGGTTATTGGCGACAATCATACAGGTTCTTCCAGCCACCTGAGCAATACAAGTACGTATTCCCGCACCAGGTGGAACGTCTGAATACATCTCGTGCCCGGCAAGAGGTGCGATATCGAGAATGGCGCTGCTCGGATCGACGAGGTTTTCGATTCGTTCCGCGGTGAGCAGCTTCTGCCTTGACCTGGCTTTTTCAATCTCGCGCGAAGATTCGGGCCTGCATGCTTGAGCGTGTAGTCCTTGAAGTTCTTGGCAAAGTAGCTGATAGGCTGCCGCGCGCTGCTGAAACTCTTCTGAAGATATCTGAATCTGTGAGACGAGAATGCTCATGAGCTTTATTGTGAGAGAGTAATGATAAAGGACGCGAAGGTAGAATCGGCGAGGGTTTTACTTTTCGCCTTGATCGCTTTTTTCTTCGTTTTCTTTGAGCCCCGGTTTGGGCTGATCCCCCAGCACGGATTTCAATGGGCAAAGCTTGAATGCCGGACATTTCGTACAGCTTGCCGCGATTGCGATGGGGCAGATAGTCATTGTCGTCTCCTCCCGATACCATTGGGGCTACAGTTTGGCTCTCAACTCACTGTAACTCAGAATAGTAGGGGAACGCTAAGCTTTATAATTAAATGAAAGTCAGTGTGCGTTATGCTCCAGCACCGCAAAAAAAACCGCTCAATTGTTCAGGTGACCTGAACAATTGAGCGGTTTGGCATACCCTAACCGAATCTTTCAAACTGTTTTTGCTGTCACGCAGAGGTCTGGGGTGGGCTGAGGACCAATTGCGATGTCAGCGATACTTGAGAACTACTATTTGATAGGCTCTTCCTCGCGAATTTGGAGCAATGACTTTGCTACCTCTCGTGAGTCCACATGGTAACTACCATTTTCGAGAGCTTCTTTTATTCGACGGCACTTACGTACTCGCTCGGCAACCCATTGCAGCTTCAAAGTCGTCATGCTTCTTGGCCGACGATTCTTCTTGAAATCCTCTTTTTCAAGGGCTGAGACGTTGTGCGTATTTGCTAGTCTTGTATTTTCCATTCTGTTCACCACTTCCACCGCTCTACTGCGCCTTGGCCAGCAGGCGTTTTTCATTTTTATCAAGAATCCAAAATGTTCAATTATGAACAGGATCCTCGCCTCAAGAGTAGGAAACGGCCATCCAGGCCGAAAACTTGAGGGATAATTCCTCCTCAACGTACAAAAATGCACAATTCTTTAAAAAGCTTGTATTTTTAATGGCTTAAGTGGTAGCACTGAGGTGCGAGAGAACTAAGCGTCGAATTAACCCTCTCTAAACATTCAACTAATTTTCAGTCCGCGGGCAATCTTTTTCAGACTTCTCGCTAAAAAACTGCACATTTTTGAACTTTCAGCTTTTCAGTGCCTCTACTCCTGGTAGAGCTCTACCCTCTAGGAGCTCAAGAAATGCGCCACCTCCGGTTGAAACGAAGCTCATTTTATCCAGGGCATGACGAGCATGAAGCGCCTGGTCGGTTTCTCCACCTCCGACCACGGTCATGCAAGGAGCCTCAGCCAGAGCGTCGATTATCCCGAAGGTGCCTGAGCTAAATTCAGATGTTTCAAAGGCTCCCATCGGGCCATTCCAAACAATTGTTCCTGCGCCTTTCATTGTCTGCTTAAAGGTTTCCAAACTTGCCGGTCCAATATCAAGCGCCATCATATCTGCCGGGATTTGGTCCACTGCAACGGCTTGAGTGCTGACCCCTGATGAAAGCGATGCGGCAATAATCACATCGGTGGGAAGAATCAGCTCACAAGAGTTTGACTCCAAGTATTCGATCGCTTCTTTGGCTGCAGGAACTTGCTCTTCTTCATACAAGGACTTGCCAACTGAAAGGCCTCGCGCGGCGAGAAAGGTGTTGGCCATGGCTCCGCCAACGATGATTTTATCAGCTTTTGGCGCCACGTTTCTCAGAGCCTTCATCTTGGTGGAAATCTTTGCCCCACCAAAAATTGCGACGAGGGGTCTTGCGGGGTTTTCCAGAGCTTTGTCGAAGTATTCAAGTTCCTTGGTGAGCAGCAAGCCGGCCGCCTTTTGAGAGACGTAGTGAGTAATACCTTCAGTGCTTGCATGAGCACGATGCGAAGTGCCGAATGCATCGTTAATGTAGACGTCTGCAAGAGCGGCGAGTTTTTTTGCAAACTCCGTATCGTTGGCTTCCTCTTCTGCGTGAAATCTCAAATTTTCAAGTAGGAGCACTTGGCCAGGTTCAAGATCCTCTGCCATCTTCTCAGTGCTTGCGCCAACACAGTCAGGAGCAAGGAGCACGTCACGTGAGAGCAATTCACCAAGTCGCGCTGCGATGGGTCGAAGGCTTAGAGAATTCACTACGCTTCCCTTCGGCCTGCCGAGGTGGCTTGCGACGATCAGCGCCGCACCGTTCTCCAGAAGATAGCGAAGCGTGGGGAGGGAGGCTTGAATACGAGTCTCATCAGCAATCGCTGCATCAGCAGTCAGCGGGACATTAAGGTCGGCTCGAACAAATACTTTCTTTCCATTAACCGTTACTTCTTTAATTGACTGAATGCTCATAGTTCTCGTTCTAAATACCAGTAGGTTGATCAATAAATTTCCAGGAGACAGTAAAGCGTTCAGCGAGCGCCTCAGCAAGTGCGCAGACCCCTAGGGTTTCGGTGGCGTAATGACCGGGAAAATATGCGTTGAGTTTATTCTCTTTGCAAAAATGATAGGCGAATTGTTTCGGCTCGCCACTAATAAAAGTATCAAACCCGTAGCGCTCGAATTCATACAGACCGTCGGCAGCAGCCCCACTTACCACACAAATGTTCTCTGGCTGACTCGGGCCAAAGGGTAGAGCAACAAAGGGTTGCTGAGATCCAGGCAGTGTCGCGAGGGCGGCTTGTAGTTCATCTCTGCTGAGTTTTGCTGAATTCTTACCCATGCATCCAATGCATTCCCCACCGTATTCAATTACTGCTTGGCGTTGGGATAAGCCAAGGCGGTCTGCGAGAAGAAAGTTGTTGCCGAATTTTTCATTCGCATCGAGCGGAAGATGCATCGCGACTAAGGAAAGTTCGGCTGAGAGCGCCTGCTGAATCAGTCGTCGGCGAGGACCAGTTATTGGTAGTGATTTGCCCCAGAAAATCCCATGGTGCACCAACAGGAGGACTGCTCCCGCCGCAACACTCGCCGCAACGGTGGCCTCAGCGGCATCTACCGCAGCCGCAATGAGCTTTACCTCAGATTTTCCCTCAATCTGTAAGCCATTGAGGCTTGCATCCTGAAAAGAGGACGGGGAAAGTTCCTCTGAAATATACTCGAGAATTTCTGATAGTTTTGCCATGTAAATTACTTAACAAAGAAATTACTCTCTGCCGTGAGGATGAACCAATCTCGCGTGAGTGTAAGCGACGGCGCGAAAAATCAAAGGCCGAAAGCTATTATTCTGATTCATCTTGTAACGTATCGCTTTGCGAAGAGAAAGGCATCGGCTGCTTTGCATACTTGTCACCGTGCAGCTCAAATCCCGCGACTTGTAAGAGTTTAATTTGCAGCGTCTTACAAGTTGATTCGTAACCCTAAAGCTGTTTGAATCAGGGCCGACTTGGGCTTAATTGTGCATCAATTTTCAGTCAATTGGGCTTTCTCCTCTTGACGGAGAAGCCTCCGATAAAAACGCAGCCGCCTGGAGTGCGGCGATCAAGGATCAACTACCTGTGGCATCTTGGTTTTCTCGAAGTAAGGCTCCAAAGCCAACTACTGAAGAAGGTGAAAGGCTTGAAATACCTGGCGGACTCTGGACGAAGTGTCCTGGTTGCGGGGAGATCATTTATTCGCGAGAGCTGGAAAAGTCGAAGAAGGTCTGTCCGAAGTGCGGACACCACTTTCGTCTCTCTGTGGACCAGCGTCTTGAACTTCTTTGCGATCGGCAGAGCTTTGAAGAGATTCACTCGGATTTAAAAACGAATGATCCTCTGAGTTTTAAAGATTCCCTCCGTTACAAAGAGCGCCTCAAGCGTTCGGAAAAGAAAACCGGACAACTTGACGCGGTGCGCATCGGACGCGCGCGGATTGATGGGCAGCGCGTGATGCTCGGCGTGTTTAACTTCGCTTTTATGGGCGGAAGTATGGGTGTCGTGGTTGGTGAGAAGCTGACTCGACTCGTCGAGCAAGGTATCGCCGAGAATTTACCCGTGATCATTGTTTCCTCCTCTGGCGGTGCTCGAATGCAGGAGGGTATTTTTTCTTTGATGCAGATGGCGAAAGTAACGGCAGCCTTAGTTGCGCTGGGGAAAAAGAATCTGCCCTATATTTCTGTGCTGACCGATCCCACCACGGGAGGAGTTGCTGCTTCGTTTGCGATGCTTGGTGATATTATCATCGCCGAGCCTGGAGCGCTTATCGGTTTCGCGGGGCCACGAGTAATTGAACAGACCATCGGCGGTACCTTGCCAGAGGGTTTTCAGCGTTCAGAGTTTTTACTCGAACACGGCATGGTCGACATCATCGCAAAGCGCGACCACCTAAAATCGAGCCTATCGAATTTACTTGGACTGCTCGCAGGACGTTCTTAATAAAGAGTTGCCCCCCGTTATGTTTACTCGAAGCACCACACTCTACCTATCACGAGGAGACTCATGAATTTTGCGTTGCACGTGTCGACTCTTGGAAGTCCTGGTAAGTATATCCCAACCTCAAAGAAACTATTCGCCGTAGCAGCCCTGCAGTTTCTCTTTGTCTCTCTTTTGCAGTCGCTCGCATTGGTCATCTGCCCCCACGTCGCAGAAGCGCAAGTCGAGCCACCGGATCGGCGTTACCTCTATATTGAAGACGCTGAAAAAAAGAAATTCGAACGCAGAAAGCGAGCAGAACTAAAGCAGAAACGAAAGAGTGCGACTCCAAACAAAGTACCAGGAGCGACACTTCCTTTCGACATTAACGCCACCTCGATTGATTTCGATTCCACGGGAAACAAAGTAAAAGCCGATGGTGATGTGATCATCACGTATTCTTCTTTGGTAGCCGAAGCTGAGTCGGGAGAAGTTGATATCGCAAACAATGAGGCAGAGCTTCGTGGTGACGTGCGTATAAGTGATATCGGCTCTAACCTTACGGCGGACTCCGCATCGATTAATCTCGAGGACGGCTCCGGTACAATGTCGAATACCGAGATATATTTTGCGGAAGGGGATTACCAGCTCTTTGCTGCGGAGGCAGATCGAAAAGAAGGCGATGTGTATACGCTGAAGGATTCAATTCTCTCTACCTGTCAGTGCCCCAAAGATGAGGATTGTCTACCGTGGTCGTTGCGAGCGAAAGAGGCGGAGATTACTCGAGATGGCTACGGATACGCCTGGAATACCTCATTTACGGTGCAGGACGTGCCGGTATTCTATTTTCCGTTCCTTGTTTTTCCCGCAAAGAATGAACGTCAGTCCGGTTTTCTCTTTCCCACAATCGGGACCGGTCGGCAGAGTGGTCTCAATTTAGATGTTCCTTTCTACTGGGCGATTGGTGAGTCGACCGACGCAACTATCACGGGAGTATACGAAAGCAAGGTTCGTTACGGAACAGATTTGGAATTTCGTAAAGTGTTTTCACGTGGGCATTCACTTGAGCTAGGAGGAATTTACCTCAACGAGTCAGCTCGTGATGGCGATCTTTTTGGAACAAACGTTGATGATCTCAATGATCCAACGTTTGATACCAACCGTTTTGCCGGCTATGCCGACCATTCATGGACGGGCGATTTAGGCCCACTTCCCTTGCAGTTTCTTCTCGATGGAAACTACGTCAGCGATGATTTGTTTTTACGCGAATACGACAAACCCGAAATTGACGAAAGCAATACGCGATTTGTGACCTCGACCGCGGTGTTGCGAGCCCCTATCACGACAACCTACGGCCTTGAGGTGCGTGGGGAGTATAACCAGGCAATCGTGACCGATGACGATTTCGTTTTTCAGCGCTTACCTGAGGCGTCGATTGTAGGGCTCGATACCTTTCGACCTTTTGGTGAGAATTCCTTGGGTCTGAAGCTCGTGACCAGTTCCGAACTATCCTATGTCAATTTTACTCGAAGTAAGAGCTTTGAAGGTTCTCGCGCTGAGATCCAGGAAAAAGTGAAGTTACCGTTTTATGTAGGGAACTACTTAGATGGTGCGCTTACTCTCGGTGTTACCGGAAGCCAGTACGATCTATCAGACAACGAGCGCGTGGTGACGACCGTTCAAGAGGACGGAACGGAAGTTGACGAGGTAGTAGAAGTGCTCGATGACAGCACAAATCGTGTGGTGCCCAGTGTTACTGGTGAGCTTGGAACGGTGCTGGAGAAAGTGGTTTCGGTTTCTGAGGGGAACTTATTTAAAAAGTTTGCGGAACTTGGAACTATCGGTCGCCGATCGGAGCTAGTGCGTCTTAAACACACTATTGAACCCGGGGTAAAATATAAGTTCGTTCCCTTTGTCTCGCAGTCCGAGAATCCGCAGTTTGACTCAGGGGACCGACTTGCGCAGCGAAATGTGGTGACCTACGAGCTTACCCAACGCTTATATGGGCGGTATGAGCCGCGCGATCCGTATCTCTACGGTATAGAAGAAGCGGCACCAGAGCTAGAGGACGTTCCTGGACTACGCTCTCAAACACCTTTGGATCAACAACTTAGTTTCGGTTTCGAGCCAGAAAGAGATGGGGAAGAGTTTCAACGTCTGCGTCAAGGTGCAGTGCGTGAAATCGCGGAGTTTACCCTCAGTCAGAGCTTCGACGTGCTTGAAGAGCGAAAGGACAGAATTCCTGACGATAATTCTTTCTCTGATATGGGAGCAGACCTCGAGCTTTATCCAAACGAATATATACGTTTGAGGCAGCAACTGATTTCGATTTCGATCAATCCCAGTTTAGTGCGTATACCCTGCAAGGTCAGTTCACGAGTAAGCGAGGAGATAGTCTTCGAACCCGTCTGCGTTTTGTGCGCCCAAGTATTCGTCAGTTAGAGAGTAGTCTTGAGATTAAGATCACGGATAGAGTGAAGTTAGGTTACTACAGTCGCTTTGATGATCTGACGGGAAGTTTTATTGAGCAAAAGGGTGGAATCCGGATATCGAGCAATTGTAATTGCTGGCTTT